>JAIBHM010000227.1 GCA_020028535.1 Armatimonadota bacterium
GCACAACGGATTTGAAGCCGAGGTGTTCTTCGGCCGTCGCAAGGACGGCCCCGAGGCGTGGAAGACAACTTATGGGTGATTACGCCCTCACTCGGTCCGGACCCAGTGAGAGCCTGGCAGCCCTTATCGGCCGAGGTACTTGAGGGGATCGACGGGCCAGTCTTTGTAGCGAATCTCGAAATGCAGGTGGGGGCCCGTGCTCCGACCGTTAGTGCCGACCGTGCCGATCACCGCGCCCTGGGCGACCGGTTGTCCCGGTTGCACGTCCGTCCGCTTGAGGTGGCCATAGAGGGTCGTCCATCCACCCCCGTGATCGATGTACACAATCCGTCCGTAGCCCGCGTACCATCCCGCAAACTGCACCACGCCCGCGGCGCTCGCGTGCACAGGAGTGCCCACCGGCGCGGCGATATCAATTCCCCAATGGTGCTGCCAGACGGTCCGGCGGAACGGATCTGCGCGCCAGCCCAGGCCGGAGCTCAGGGAGCCACGGGCAGGCGTGATGAAAAAGACGGCGGGGCGCGCGGCGGCCATCGGCGCGCGGATGGAAACGCATGCGATGAGTCCTACGGCTGTGATGAGCCAGGACCGTCTCATACTCAAACTTGCCGGGGGGACCGCGACCTTCACACCAGACATGCCCCGCGGTATCGAAGGACAGACCTCACAAAGATATCAGAGGGGACGTGACAAAGTGATGAAGAGAGGTGGTCCGATGAAAAACCGTGGAGTCCTAATCGTCCTGGCAGCCGTCGTCATCGCGGGTGCTGCGGCGTATGCGCTGTACCAGCGGTCTCGTCCGGCGGCTTCACCGGCGCAGACCCAGCCGGCGGGGACGGCGCGGGAATCGCCTTTGGCCGAGACCAAGACTGCCGCGGCACATGCGTCATTCGCGTCCGAGGGCACTTCGGTGAATTACGTGCGCGAGCACCTCGGCCACGTCATCCTCTGTCTCGAAGGACCTCGGGGCATGAATGTGAACGCGGCGTGGGACAACCCGTGCCAGGGTCAGGGGAACGGCGTCCTCAACGACCTTGGATCTGCGGGCGCATCGTGGAGTCTGGTGGCGCAGACCGCCGATGACCTGGCCGTCAGGGCGCTCCGGAGCGGCGTTCTGGCCGAGATGAAGGTCGCGGCAAGCGGCGTCGCCGCGCTGATGAAGCTGATTGCCGAGGCGCCCTAGACCGTCCTCGCCCGGACGCGCCGCACGATCAGCCATCCCAGACCGGCCAGCAGCAGGACGGGGGCGAGCGCGCTGATCAGGACGCCTGCCTTCTCTATCGCGCCGAGAATCTGACGGATCGTCATGAGAAAAGCCGCCTGCATCCGCCGCAGCGTGGCGCCGAAATCCCAGAAGCCGCCGGCCTTGGGGGTCCGTTGCCGCATCGCCACCTCGACCGTCGCCAGATCCACCTGGTTGCCGATGAACCGCAGCCGTCCCGTGAGCAGCTCAATCTCGCCGCGTACGCGCGCCAGCTCCTGCTCGATCGCCAGCAGTTCGCTCACCTTCGTGGCGTGATCCATGAACGAGAGCAGCCGCTGCTCGTGCCGCTCGAGGTTGCGCACGCGGGCCTGCAGGTCGACGAACTCCTCCGTGACATCCTGGCCCCCGATGCGGCGCACCTCCACCGTCCCCAACCGCTCGATGTCTTCGAGCACTGCGCCGAAGCGCGGAGCGGGCACGCGCAGGGTAAAGCTGCCCTCCGGCGTGCTGCCGGTCTGCGCGTAGGACGAGTTGGCGACAAAACCTCCCGCACCCTCAGCGATGGCAACCAACCGGCGGACGGCGCCGTCGAAGTCGTCCACCGCAAGATTCACATGCGCGGCGCGGATGATTCGCCGAAAGCCTGGGATCGTGGCCGCCGGAGGCGCAATGTTCCCCGCACCGGGGGCCGGCTGTGCTGAGGGCGCGAGAGGCCCCGCGCCCTTCGGCGCTGTAGCGGCCGACCGTTCTCCGGCGCTCTGGCCCATCTGTCTTTCGTCCCGCTGCCCCTCGAGCGTCACCACACGCGGCTGCATCTCGCGCAACAGGTTGACGGAGAAGATGCCGACGAGCAGGGCGGCCGCCGCCACTCCTGCGGTCTTCCACGATAGGCGCAGGCGCGGCAGGGCCACCGCTCGACGCGGCGACACTGCGGTTTCAGCAACCCTCGCCCGGACGGCCTCCTGGAACCCTGCCGGCGCTGGGACAGGATCGAGCCCGCGGACAAGCGCGACGCTGCCCCGCAGCGACTCGAGGTGACCCCGGCACTGTGCGCACTGACTGAGATGTGTTTCGATTCGGGACCGCTCAGCCGGAGACACTTGTTCGTCGACGTAGGCCGAGAGCAATTCGGTCACGTGATTCCGCGTCATCATGCGTCCTCCTCAAACACCGTCCGGGACAGATCTGCCAGCCGGACGCGCAGCCCTTCGCGCGCGCGGGCGAGCCGCGAGCGCACCGTCCCGACCGGCACCTGCATCACGCGCGCAATCTCTTCATACGAGAATCCCTGGATGTCTCGCAGTACGACCGCCGTGCGCTGATCCGGAGGCAGAGCCGCGATGGCCCGGTGGACACGGCGCTGCACGTCGCGGCGCAGGACGTCGCCAGCAGGATCGTCGGGGGCCGCCAGCATCGGATCGAGTTCCTGGGGTGCCCGGGGTCGCCGGCGGACGATGTCCAGCGCAGCGTTCACAGCGATCCGGTGGAGCCACGTCCCGAATCCGGCTTCACCGCGGAAAGACCGGAGGCCCTGGTAGCCACGGATGAAGGCATCCTGCGCAGCATCCCAGGCGTCTTCCCGGTTGCCGGTGATGCGGAAGGCAGCGTTGTAGATGCGGTCCTGGTAGGCTCCGACCAGCCGGTCGTAGGCCTGGAGGTCGCCGGTACGGCTCCGGGCGATCAGCGTCGATTCGTCCACCCGTGCTCTCTCTCCCGATCGGAAGGTGGCGTCAGGCACTTGCCCCGCCTCTCACC
>JAIBHM010000068.1 GCA_020028535.1 Armatimonadota bacterium
TCGAGCTGGTCGAAGACGGCCTCCAGGCACCAGAAGCAGCCACCCGCCAACGTTGCAACTTCTCGCGTCATACTCTCCTCCTCTGGTCAGCCACTATCAATAGTAACCGGCTTTGTTCAGAGTGTATAAGGCCGGCCATCATGTCCCGGAGTGCCGGCGCCGGAGCCAGAGGATCTGGCCGGTGTGGTGGCGGCCATGCCATGCGTACTCACTCAGCGCCTCCGATAACCGTACGCTCGCGCCGGCCTCAGGGTGGACATACGCGCGCGCGAACTGCTCGGCAGTCAGCGCACGCAACAGCGTGACCCAACGGGCGTGAAGGGCATGCTGTCCGCGATGTGGTGAACGATCTGCCGGATGCTCCAATTCCGGTATCGCCGCGCAGGTCCGTAGTCACCCTCAGGGGTGTGGGGACCTGCCGGATATTGTGGCGGTTCCACGTGCGTCACCTCCTGACGCCTGCCTCACAAAGCCTCCCGCGGCGATTCACACCCACTTCATAAATGTGGAGCATCCTTGGGGTGAAAACCTTCACGAGGAGGCAACCATGGATAGGAGAATTCTGGCAATCGTACTGGCGCTGGTCGCGATCGCTGTGGCCGTCGGCATCGGAACGCAGCTCTATCAGGCCGGGGTGGCACGCGGCCTGGCCGAGTCGGGACAGATCACCCCGCGTCCCGAGGGCGTTCCTCCTTACGGGTACTACGGACCGTACGGGTATCACCCGTTCGGCTTCGGCTTCGGGTTCTTCGGCTTCCTGTTTCCGCTGCTGTTCTTCTTCTTGATCTTCGCGCTCTTCAAGGGGCTCTTCTGGCGGCCGTGGGGATGGTATCGGCTGGAGGAGTGGCATCGCAAGGCCCATGAATCCCAGCAACAGGGACAGAAGATGTAGCGGCAGGATATGACGACCGTCCTCGTCGTCGATGACGAACCCAAGATCGTCCAGCTGGCCCGGGACTACCTCGAGCATGCCGGCTTCACCGTGCTGACGGCGCCCGACGGTAGGACCGGGCTGGCATTGGCGTCGCAGCAACATCCGGAATTGATCGTGCTCGATCTGCGGCTTCCGGACGTCGACGGGCTCGATGTTACGCGCACGCTGCGCAAGGAGTCCACAGTCCCCATCATCATGCTGACGGCGCGGGGCGAGGAATCGGATAAGCTGATCGGGTTGGAGCTGGGTGCCGATGATTACCTGGTCAAGCCCTTCAGCCCCAAGGAGCTGGTTGCGCGCGTACGGGCGGTGCTGCGCCGCTACGCCGAGGCCAGAACCGCGGGCGATGTGCTGCGGTCTGGGGATCTGGTGCTCGATCTCCCCCGCATGCGCGCGTCGGTGGGCGACCGGCCCGTCGATCTGACCTCGACCGAGTTCCAACTCCTCGCCACGCTGGCGCGCTACCCCGGTCGCGTGTACACTCGCGCGCAGTTGCTCGACGCGCTGCACGGAGTGGCGTTCGAGTCGTACGAGCGGGCCATCGACGCGCACGTGAAGAACATCCGCCGCAAACTCGAGCCGGATTCTCGCCGTCCTCGCTATCTGCAGACGGTCCACGGCGTGGGCTACAAGCTGGCCGACGCCTGATGCCGTACTGGGGAAGCGGAGACCCGGCCCCGAAGCGGCCGCCACCGTGGTGGCCGGCGGACGAACCCTGGCCGCCGCAAGGACCTCCCTGGCGATGGCAGAGGATGCGCCGGAGGTTCTTCTGGCGGGTCGCCCTGCTGTTTGGTCTGGTGTGCCTGCTCGCGGTCGGCTTCTTCGGCTTTCTCGGTTGGATGGCCGCGGTGAAGTTCGGCTATGGCCCACCCGATTTCGGCCCGCCCCACTTCGGCCCGCCGCGCGGCAGTCCGGCCAACTTCCGATTCTTTGGCTTCCTATTCTTCCTACTTATATCGATAGGCGTCGTCTCGGCCATCCGGGCGCTCCGCCGCGTGACGACGCCGGTCGGAAACGTCATTGAGGCCGCCGGCCAGGTGGCGGGAGGCAACTACGCGGTGCGCGTCAGCGAACAGGGGCCGCCTGAGGTGCAGTCCCTGGCGCGCGCCTTCAACCAGATGACCGCTCGACTGCAGGCCCACGAGGATCAGCGCCGAAACCTGCTGGCCGAAGTCACGCACGAGCTGCGAACCCCGCTCGCAGTGATTCAGGGGAACCTGGAAGGGTTGCTCGACGGCGTCTATCCGCGAGACGATGCCCATCTTGAACCGGTGCTGGATGAAGCCCGCGTGATGTCGACGCTGATCGACGACCTGAGGACCCTCGCGCTCGCCGAGACGGGAGCGTTGCAGCTGCAGCGCGAGCCGGCCGATCTTGCGGAACTGGTGGCGGACACGGTCTCCGCGTTTTACCCGCAGGCAGAGGCCGTGGGCCTCGCGATTACCGCACAGTGCGCGCCCGATCTTCCCACCCTCGAGATCGACCCGACGCGCATCCGCCAGGTCCTCGCCAATCTGCTGACCAATGCGCTCCAGCACACTCCGCGCGGTGGATCAATCCGTATCAGCTGCCGCGCTGAGCCCGGGGAGCCGTCTCTGATTTCCGTCTCGATCACAGACACTGGGTCAGGGATCCCGCCGGAGGACCTGCCCCACATCTTCGACCGATTTCACAAGTCGAAAGACTCCCGCGGCAGCGGCCTGGGTCTCGCCATCGCGCGCAACCTGATCACGCTGCACGGAGGGGACATCCGAGCGGAGAGCGAGCCGGGACGAGGCACCACGGTGCGATTCACGCTGCCGGTGAGCCCAGGTCTCTCGACATGACGATTCACGCGCCACCGTGAGAGTCGAGTTGTTTGCCTGCCCCACCCCGGGCATCACGCGTGGCGTTGAGGCGGAAGTGCAGCGCCTCGCCCGGCCTGGGGGCACCCGGATCGAGCTGAAGTTTACGACCTGACGCGCTTGCGTGTCACCCGCCGGGGCCGTCGCTGAGCCCGCGGCCGGGACGAGGCGGGGCGCATCTTGTACTTTGGCTGATAGAGCGCAACCTCGTCACCGCCCGGCACTTTGAAACGTGTCACCAACCCCCACTCTTCGTCCTCGACCCCCGCAGTGAACTCGACGCCTCGACGCTTGAGGGCATCCATCGTCTTGCGGAGATCGTCACAGAAGAACGTGATGTCATGAAACTTCCGGTCTGAGGGATGGCATCCAATCTCTGCCGCCGGCGCCGCGAAGATCAGCCAACCGCCGCCCGTGTCTGTGTACTGAAAGCCCAGCGTGTCCCGGAAGAAATCGCGCAGCTCATCGGCTGCAGGAGTGTAGAACATCGCATGAATCCCTCGAATCACCGCCACCACCCCCTACGAGAAATCCTACTTATGCTCTCCTATTCTCGCCGCTGGTCTCCAGAAACCGGCTCGAGGACCACGACCGGAATCCGCCGCGATGTGCGCGCCTGGTAGCGGGCGTAGCTCGGCTGAAGGGAGGTGATCCGGGCCCACAACCGCTCACGTTCTGCACCCTGGACCTCCCGGCCCCGCACGCCCATCTGCCGGCGGCCGATCTGGACCTGCACGTCCGGATGTGCCCGGAGGTTCAGGAACCAGGCGGGATGCAACGGTTCCCCGCCATTAGAGGCGATCACGATGAAGCTCCGGCCTTCGGCGAAGAATGTGAGCGCTCTGGTCTGCGGCTTGCCGCTCCGCCTCCCGGTCGTCGTGAGCAGCAGCACGGGCATGCCGAGCAGGCGTCCGCCGACCCGTCCCCCGCTTAATCGGTAGAGGGCTCGATGGAGCCGCCACATGAGCATGACGAGCCAGTTCCTGCGGACAGCCGGGAGTGGACGTGTATCCATTTCTTACCACACCGATTCCGCGAGCCCCTTAATGTATTCGTGATGCCTGGCCCATGCTCCCCAGACGTCCCGCGCCCATCGATCCACCAGTCGCGCGTGTTCTGCCAGATCGCGGGCCGCTCATTAGCTGAGCACACGTTGTCCGGGAGGTGTAACGACCATGGCGTAGACGAGGAGAGCTACCGCTACGGCAAGCAGCAAAGCGCCGAGGCTGGTGATCATGGTCCCGGCCGACGCCTGTCCGGGTGCGCCGACCGCCATGTGGAGAAAGAATCCTCCTGACTGGGCGAGGATGCCAAGCAGCAGGACGATGCAGGCGATTACTTTTAGCCGTCGAGTCACGGTCGTTCGGCCCAGGTAGTTATGGTAAAGCAGCGACATCAGGATCAGCACGCCGGCATGCGCGTGGCCGGCTCGGAAGAACGTCTGCTGGAATGGCGAGAGTTCCCCTCCGACGATCAGCCCGAGCAGCGAAAAGCCACCGAACATCACGGTGGGCAACGCGATCCACGAGATAATCGAAAACGTCCGAATTGGGTCCACGGTGGCTTCCTCCCATTGGCTTCAAGGATGGGCTGCAATTCGCACGGGCTGCCCGCGCCGCGCAGATTCGTATGCCGCCGCGACCACTTCTACGGCCCGATACCCGTCCCACCCGGTCACGCGCGGCGGGCGATGCTCGCGGATGGCGGCGACGAACTCTTCGATCATCGCCTGGTTCGAATCTGAGCCCCAATGGTCCCAGCGCACGCCGGGCGACCGCTCGGGGTAGATAGTGAAGATCTGACGGAAGGCGTCCGACGAGATCACCCCTCGCTCGCCGATGACCTCGAGGGTGAGCCCACCCCACGTCGGGTAGGATGCGGGCCGGCTCCAGCTGCAGTCGATCGTGGCGAAGGAGCCATTCTCGAAGCGCAGGGAGACCAGACCCGCCGATTCCACGTCGCCGCCGCTCGGCATGATCTCGTTCACCTGCGCGTACACCTCGCTCACCTCACTGCCGAAGAACCAGCGCATCACATCCACCAGGTGGACGGTGTGGTCGCTCAGCGCGCCGCCTCCGGCCAGGGCCCGGTTCACAAACCACGCCCGATGGCGGTGTGGGTTCTGCCCCTGGTTGGTGCCATTACAGCAGTAGATTCGGCCGAGGCTCCCGTCATCGAGGACCCGTTTTACCTCGAGCAGGGGCGCACTGAATCGCATCGGGAACGCGACCATCAACTCGACCTCGGCCCGGCGGCAGGCGGCAATCGCGGCCTCGGCATCCGGCAGCGTGGTGGCCAGCGGCTTTTCACACAACACGTGCGCACCGGCGCCCGCGGCCAGTTCCACCAGCGGCCGGTGCCGCGTATTCTCGGCGCAGATCACTGCACCGTCAAGCCGCTGCTCCAGCAGCGCCTCGTACCGATCGAACAGGCGCAGCCCGAATTGCGCCGCGAATTGCCTGCCGCGCGCGAAATCATCGTCCGCGATGCCGACGAGCTCAACACCTGGAATCGCGCGTATGTTGTGCACGTACCCTTCCGCATGCAGATGCGCGACGCTCAGGATCCCGAGCCGGGTCATGACTCGTCTGCCGGCGGCGTGAGTTCGATCGCCGTCCCCCGCTGCGACGATTCGATCGCTGCCGTCGCAATCTGCACGGCGGCGAGCGCGTCCACTGCGGTGACCGGGGGGTCATCCCCACCGGTCAGCGCATGTGTGAACGTGCGCAGCTGGATCGCATAGGGGCTCTCGAGCAGCGGGCTGCGGGGGAGCGGGACCTCAACACGCTCTCCTCCATTTTGGCGGTGAAGATACGTCACGATGGCTGCCGCGGACGGACTGTCGAAGACGATGAGCCCCTCCGTCCCGGCGATCTCAAAGCGCGTGCGGAACGTCGGCGGCGGGAATGCCCATGAGCCTTCGACGTGCGAGATAGCCCCGTCTCGGTGCGTCAGAATGGCCAGCGCGTGATCCAGCCCACCCTGGGGAGCAGCGTCGCGGGTCGAGCGCGCAAACACCCGGACGACGTCACCAGCCACCCAGCGAGCAAAATCAAAGTCGTGGACCATCAAGTCTAGCATCATCCCGCCGGACCGCGCCGGATCGATGAACCAGTTGTCGGCTTTGCGGGGCTGGAAGGCGCATCGGGACAATCGCAGCACAGCAGGCCGCCCGACCTCACCGCGCGCGACGAGATCCCGGGCAGCGCGGTATTCGGGAAAGAACCGCAGCACATGACCCACCAACAATCGCACACCATGCGTTCGGCATGCCCGGATCATCCGCCGACCTTCCTCAACGGTGAGGGCGAGAGGCTTTTCGCAAATGACGTGTTTGCCGGCCACCGCGGCACGGAGGGTGAAATCGGCATGGAGGTGGGTCGGCGTGCAGATGTCGACGACGTCGGCATCGGGCAGAACTTCTTCCAGCCTGGTGACCAGGCGGGCCTGGTGCTTTGCGGCCATCGCCCCGGCCTCCTGGTCCCAGTCTCGCGCCACGAAGGCCACGACCTGTACCGGCGTCTGGCGCCAGGCCTCGGCGTGCACTCCCGCCATGAATCCGGTGCCGACGATGGCGACGCGAATCGCCACCTACTTCAGCGCTCCCGCGGTGAGCCCGCGGATCAACTGGCGGGACAGGACGACGTAGAGCGCGAGTACGGGGAGCATCGCAAGGGTGAGCGCGGCCAGCAGCGCGTTCCAATCGCTGATGAACTGACCTACGAACATCTGCGCTCCCAGTGTGACGGTTTTTGTGGCTTCGCCCGGCGCCAGGATCAGCGGGAACCAGAGGTCGTTCCAGATGGGTATCATCGTGAGCACCGCGACGCTGGCCACTGCCGGTCTGACCAAAGGAAGGACCAGGCCGAAGATCCGGTACTCGCTCATGCCATCGATGCGGGCCGCATCCAGCAGGTCGCGCGGAACCTGGCGCATGAACAGCTGCAAAATGAAGACCGCCAGGGGCAGCCCCTGGGCTGTGTAGACCAGGACCAGCGACCACAACGTGTTCGCCAGGCCCAGGGCGGAGGACAAGTTCAGGATGCTCACGGTCCCGAGCCGGATCGGGATCATGATGCCGACGGCCATGTACAATGCCAGCCACGTGTTCCCCCGGAAACGATACTGCGAGAGCGCAAACGCAACAGCGGCGCCCAACAGCACGATCAAGACGATCGCCAGGCCCGTGACGGCGACGCTGTTGGAGAAGTACTGTTCGAAGTGACCGCGCGTGAACACCGTCTCGTAGCCTACCAAATCGAATGTCCCGGGTCGCGGCGGAGTGTAGGCTTCGCCGAAGATGGCGGCCCGGGATTTGAACGAGTTCATCACGATCAGCACGACGGGAAAGATCGCCACCAGGACATAGGCGGCCAGGACCAGGTGGGCGCCGGGCGGTCCCCACCCCTCTTTCGTCATCGCGGCCGGCGCCCTGAGGGGTTCTCTCCAGACATCCGCGCGTGCCATCGCGATCCCTACAGCTCGTAGACCTGAACCCGCCGTTGCCAGACGAACACGTACAGGAGCACGCCGGCCATGATGAGCGCAAACATCGCCCCCGAGATCGTCGCGCCCATCGTCGGATTGCCGAGTTGAAGCTGAAATCCAAAAAACGTGCGATAGAACAACGTGCCGAGGATGTCGGTCGAGAAGTTGGGACCGGCGAGCGCGCCCTGCACCGTATAGATGAGGTCGAACGCATTGAAATTCCCCACGTACGTGAGGATAGCCACGACCCCGACCGTCGGCAGGATCAGCGGGAACACGATCCGCCAGAACGTCATCCAGCCGCTGGCCCCATCCACGCGCGCCGCTTCGATGAACTCGTCGGGGATCGCGAGGAGGGCCGCGTGAAACAGCAGCATCGGTACACCGACGAACTGCCAGACGGAGATCAACGACAGGGCGACCAATGCCGGGCCTTCCATGCCCAGCCACGGCCGGAAGTAGCCGCCCAGGCCGGCCATACGCATCATGGCTTCGCCGACCCCCCATAACGGGCTCAGGATGAGCTGCCAGATGAATCCGACGATCACAAACGACAGCACCGTCGGCATGAACAACAGGGTGCGATACACGGTACGGCCGCGGAGCCGGCGGCTGCTCAGCGCCACCGCCAGGACTAGGCCGATCGGATTCTGCACCAGCATGTGAACAGCAAAAAACACCAGGTTGTGGCGGACCGCACCCCAAAAACGTGGCGCGTACAGGGGATCGGTGAGCAGGCGCACGTAGTTGCCCAGTCCGGCAAACACCGATCCCCCGCCCTGCGGAGCGTAGAGACTGAGCCGCAGTGAGTCGAACAGCGGGAACACCATGAACACCGTGTAGATCGCGACAGCAGGAGCGATGAAGACGAGGATGTGCGCGGGGAAGGGCCGACGGGTTCCCATCCGGTGCGGGAGGCTACCGGTAGCACCGCGGCCGCCGGTAGCCTCCACAGTTCAGTGGGTCACTGCTTCGGCTTATACCATTTGTCCAGGCCGGTCTGGACCTGTCTCGCCGCCTGCGCCGGCGGGAGCGCACCCTTCATCACTTCGGCGCTGACGCGCCAGAGCTCGTTCTCCAGGTTCGGCTCGCCGCGCGAGAGCAACTGGTAGGAGTTCCGGATCGTCGTCTTGCACTTGTCCCGCCAGTTGATAAACGTCTGCGCGAGCGGATCCTGCAACGTGATCTTGTGGTTCGACAGCGTGAAGAAGCCCGGCAGCCCGTTGCTATACAGTTCGGCGAATTCCGGGCCGGTCACCCATTCCAGGAACGTCCGCGCTTCCTGTGGGTGCGTGGTCTTGGCATTCATCCCGATCGCGATGTCGACGTGGTCGCTGATGTAGCAGTCCGTCGCGCCGGCGGGCAGCGGTGGTGTAAAGGCACCCATCTCGAACTGCGCCTGCCGCCGGAAGAGCGCGATCTCCCAGGAGCCGGCCGGGTAGATCGCCGCCTTGCCCAGGGTGAAGAGGTTCTGCGAGTCAGGATACTTCTGCGCCTGGAACCCGCTGGGCAGATAGGGTTGCCACCTCGCCAGTTGCTGCCAGACCGAAACATACTGCGGGTCGGTGAACTTCTGCTCGCCTCGAATGAGCGCGAGACGTCCCTCTTCCCCCTTCCAGTAGTTGGGCCCGATGTTCTGGAAGCCCATGGTCGCCGCTTCCCACTGGTCGGCGGTCCCTATGGCCAAAGGTGCGACGCTTCCGCTCTGCTTGATCTTGTCCAGAGCCGCGAGGAACTC
>JAIBHM010000228.1 GCA_020028535.1 Armatimonadota bacterium
TCGGTGATGAACCGCACACCGATGCCGGTTTCCTGGGTGAACCGCGCGAGCAGCGTGTTGCGCGCCCACTCCTGTTCCTCCACCGGCGTGAACTGGTTGGACGTGAACACGATCTCCTGCGCGGGGGCAGAAATCGCAGCCCCCGATCCCGCGAGCACGACCAGGGCGCACAACGTGGCGATGATGCGGACTGCAGGCATGCCACACACCTCCGCAATGTGATCGATACGTGGGTATGTCGTGGTTCGAGGGGAAGAGAAGCCTCACCTTCGCAGAATAGTCACCGGCGAGAGTATGGGCACGCAGCTTGTCATCGACGCCCCAGGGCGCCTTCGCTACGAGGAGTATCCGGAACCCGTCCTTGGGCCCGGTCATGTCCGCCTGCGGACGTTGTTCTCGGGGGTGAGCGCCGGCACCGAGCTTGCCCAGTACCAGGGGACCACGCCGCATATGAAGCGCGCGTGGGATCCCCAGCGCCGCCTCTTTTCTCCGGCCGAAGGCGGACTCACATATCCCGTGCGGGACTGGGGTTACGAGCAGGTGGGCGAGATCACCGAGGTGGGCGGAACGATCACGGCGCCGCGCCGCGGCGACATCCTGTGGGGATCGTGGGGACACCGCAGCACGCACGTGCTCACCGCGGATGAGGCCGCGCGCCAGCGCCTGCCCGATGGGCTCGAGCCCGTATGCGGGATCTTCGCACGCATCGGAGCCATCGCGCTGAACGGGATGCTCGACGCGCAGATGAACGTGGGAGAGACTGCGGTCATCTTCGGGGCGGGCGTGGTTGGGCTCATCCTCATACAACTCGCGAAGCTGGCCGGCGCCAGCGTCATAGCGGTCGACCGGCTTCCGACACGTCTGGACGCGGCGAAACGGGTCGGAGCAGATGTCGCGTTGCGGGCGGATGCCGTCGACGTGGCCGCAGAGGTGCGCCGCATGACCGGAGATCGGGGCGCCGACGTGTGTATCGAGGCAACGGGCGCGCCGGCCGCGCTGCACGAAGCGATCCGCGCAGCCGGCTACTCGGCGACGGTCGTCGCGCTGGGCTTCTTCCAGGGTGATGGCCGGGACCTGCGACTGGGTGAGGAATTTCACCACAACCGCATCACAGTCGTGAGCTCACAGATCTCCGGGGTGACCCCGCGCCTGGCCCACCGCTGGAATCGCCAGCGGCTCGAGGAGACTGTGATGACGCTCCAGCAGGACGGCCGGCTGCGCCTGCGCGATCTGATTACCGACGTTGTGCCGTTCTCACGTGCGTCTCAAGCGTTCGAGAAACTCGAACGCCGGCCCGATGAGGCCCTGCAAGTGGTCCTGCAGTTTTGACCATCCCTCTTTTCGCGCAGGTTGGGCAGGGGCGGCTCACGGTTGCCGACTCGAGCGGCCGGCCGATCCTGGCCGGGGCCCGCGCCGGCGCGGTGCTCAACGACGGGTCCGTCTTCAGCTCCGACGACAACGATCCGCGCCTGACCTGGCATGTGTCGCCGGGACCGGGCGATCGCACGTTGCGCATCGTGGCGGAGTTCAGCAACCCGCATTCTCAGCCGGTGCTCCTCACCAGGATGGACGTGCTACAGTCTGCGACGATCCCGGGTCGCTCGAGTGAGATGGCGGTGACGCAGTTTGGGTGGCAGTCGTGGAGCCCGGCGGGGATCGGGCAACCCCTGCACGCCGTCACGATCGGCGACTCGCCGATGCACGCCCCCGCCCTGCCCTCATCTCATCCGCCCGGCACGACGCTGGCCTGGGCAGCGTCCATTGCATCAAACGGACCGGCGCTGCTGACGGGCTTTGGCTCTGCCAGACACCGGCCGGGGTTTGTCAGCCTGTACGCGGCCAATGATGTGCTCTCGCTCACGGTCTGGGAACCAGGCCGGGTTCTGGTTCCCGCTCGCGGCATAGCCCGTTCGGACTCGGTCATCATCGCTGCGGCAGCCACCACAGCCGAGACCTGGTCGGCGTACGCACGCGCCGTGCGGGGGACCGTGGGCGCAAGGCCTCTGGCTCAGGTTCCCACGGGATGGTGTTCATGGTATGGCCTGGGCGAGGAGATCAGCGAGTCAGTTATCCTCGAAACGTTGCAGATCGTGAAACTCTCGAGGATCCCCATCGAGTATCTGCAGATCGACGATGGATACCAGGCGGCGAACGGGGACTGGTTGATCCAGAACAACCGGTTCCCAAACGGCCTCGCGCCGGTTGCGCGGCGCATCATCGAAGCGGGATATCGCCCCGGACTATGGCTGGCTCCGTTCCTCATCTCGGAACATTCAACCCTTTACGCAGAACATCCGGACTGGCTCGTGCTTGACCACACCGGCGAGCCGCTGGAGGTCATCAATCACTGGAACGCATCGCAGTTCGCGCTGGATACCACACACCCCGCAGCGCTCGCATGGCTGCGCCAGACCATCCGCACGATCACGAGTGATTGGCGGTTCACATACCTCAAGCTCGACTTCCTCTATGCCGCAGCTCTTGCGGGGCGCCGCCACGCCGACATCGATCCCATCGAAGCCTACCGGACCGGCCTGGAGGCGATTCGCGAAGCCGCGGGGGATGCATACATCCTGGGCTGCGGCGCGCCGCTGCTTCCATCGACAGGCGTGGTGGACGGCATGCGCGTGAGTCCCGACGTGAGACCCTATTGGCCGGGGCTCACGCCGGGCGAACCAGATCGCGGGACGTTGCGCGCCACCATCCGCTCCGTCCTCACGCACACCTGGACGCATCGGCAATTGTGGAACCTCGACCCCGACTGCGCCATTGCGCGCGGCCGGGAGGGCACTTTGACGGCTGAAGAAGTCCGGACATGGCTCACGGTCGTCGCCCTGACCGGAGGTGCGGTGATGCTGGGCGATGATCTCCTCTCCCTCGGCGAGGTGGAAGTCGAGCTGCTCCGCAGACTGCTTCCACCTTCCGGCCGTGCGGCGGTTCCGGTGGGACC
>JAIBHM010000229.1 GCA_020028535.1 Armatimonadota bacterium
CGCAACTGACCGAGGCGGTCGGCTTCCATGACGGCCAGTAACTCGCCGGTCTCCGTGTCGTAGAGATGGGCGAGGAATCTCGTGCCTGTGCGCCCGCCGGCGTATGCCTTGAACCCCATCACGCCGAGGCCCGGCAGGCCGCCCGGCATGACGTGCAACACTGACCTGCCGGCGATGACACGCTGGCGCGGACGGTTTACCGCTTTCCCCATGCCCTGCTGGAGGAATGCGCCTTCGACTGCCGCGATCACGTCGTCGATGCGCAGGAGCTGCGCGATGTGCTGCTCTGTGAGGTACAGCGCCATGGGTCAACTCACAGTGTTCGATGCGCGCCGCGTGCTCCCTTGAGCACGGTCCGGGCACGGCAGGCGGCCGGCCATCAGGTAAAATGCTGCTGGAATGCAGATCGATGACTCGTGGTATCGTCGGCCGCCGGGGGTGCCTGCGCACGATTCTGCCGGCGGAGTGGTCGTGCGGCGGCGGAGTGGTCGTGCGGGTGGAGGGTGATCGCATCCTCGTCGCCCTCCAACGCGAAGGCCCTCGCCGAGCGTACACGCTGCCCAAGGGCCACGTCGAGGATGGCGAGAGTGTCGAAGATGCCGCGCGACGGGAGACGGCAGAGGAGACGGGTCTCCGCGACCTCGCCCTCCTCGGCCCGCTTGGAATGCGGGAACGCCTCGATTTCGCCCGGACGTCCTGGAAACGGACCCACTACGTCCTGTTTCTGGATGCCGGAGAGATCGCTCCGGCCGTGCCGGGACGGGCCGAGTTCGCCCTGGAGTGGTTTCCGATCGACGCGTTGCCAGAGATGTTCTGGCCTGAGCAGCGGGAGTTGATCGAGGCCCACCGCGAGCACATCCGCGCGGCGGTCACCCGGCACGGGGTGCGCCGGCAGTTCAGCCGCCGGGCCGGAGCATATGCGCGAAGCACGAGTCATGCGCACGACCGCGACCTCGACCTCCTCATCGGGCACCTGCGGCTGCAGCACGACGATCGTGTCCTGGATGTGGCGACCGGCACAGGCTTCACGGCGTTCACGGCGGCGGAGATTGCCCGCCGTGTGGTCGGGCTGGATCTGACGCTGGGTATGCTGCTTGAGGCGCGAAGGCTGGACCCCGCGGGAGCAATCCAGTGGGTCGTCGGGGACGCCGGCGCCATCCCATTCGGCGACGGGACGTTCGACGCGGTCACGGTGCGCCGGGCGCCGCATCACTTCCCTTACCTGGAGTCAGCGGTCAGGGAGATGCTGCGCGTCCTCCGGTCAGGAGGCCGCATCGGCATCATCGACCAGGTCCCGCCTGACAAAGAGACCGGTCGCGCGCTCATGGAGCGTCTTGAAAAGCTCCGCGATCAAGCACACGCCGAGGCGTACACTGCTGCACGGTGGCGCGCACTGGTCGAGCGCCTCGGCGTGGTCGTTTCATTTTCCGATGTGGTAGAACGCACGATGACGTTTGAAGCCTGGTTTGGCCTCGCGGGAACGGATTCAAGTCGGCGCCGGGCCGTCGCGGACGCCCTGGCGTCCGCTCCGGTGCAGGCACGAGTAGAGATTGGCGACGACGGATCCGAGCCCCGCTCGTTCACGAAGCGATGGGTGGTGCTGGTCGGAGAGAAGCGTTAGGTGAACAAGAGCTTGATGAAGGTGTTTCGCGCGTCGAGCGCCGGCGGGCCCGTGTCCACGAACGTCTTCCAGGCCGCCCGGAGTTCCTCGGCGCGCCCAGGTCGAAGCGGCGGGGTCAGCGGTCGTTCCTCCCAGGGGGTGACGTCGACTTCCAACGCGAGATCGTCACAGTAGTCCAGACAGGCGTCGAGAAACACAGCGGGGTCGCTCACCTGACCGTTCCCGCTGCCGAAGGCGGCTCCTCCCCGGTCTTCATGCGCGGCGATCAGAACCTTCGTCATCGCGGCCATCGCCGCGAGTGCGCGGACTTCTCCCCACCGTGCCTGGATGTTCTGGCCCTCATTGGCGGCCCATGATCCAAGGTGCGCAACCCAACCTTCCACCGATGCCAGGCAGTCGCCGGCCGCCCCGCGCACGCCGCCGTCGATCGCATCTGCTTTGGCCAGGACCGCTACCGCGCCATCTTTGGCTTTAGCCCTCTGGACCGGCGTCGTAATGCGCGGCATCACGACTTCGCGCTCGAACAGCCCGTCCACCATGAGCTCGATGCCTGAGCTGGAAGCATAGCGCTCCGTTTGAGTCGCAGCCTGAGCGATGAGACGCCGCCGGAGGGCGGGGGCGAACGTCTGGGCGGCTTCCAACAGGATGCGCAGTGGGACGTACACGAACAACGCCCACACCAGCAGGATAAAGAACCACTGGTCGGCTCGACCCCCCGCGGCGACCAGGACGATCATCGTGAGAACGAACCCGATCGCACACAGGACGGCCAGGCCGCGGGCCGCCGCAGCGCGGGTTTCGGCGGAGGCCAGTCTGCTGAGGCTCAAGCGCAGGTTCATGAGAATGGGGGAAATTTCGTCACGCCCTTGTCCGTTCCCCTTGGGTGTGGTTCCGATGCAGGGTAGTGACAGGCCCGTGATGCGGGCGGACAAGGATGGATGGGCCATGAAGGGTGCTCTGGTCGCCGTGCTCGCCGCGGTCTCGCTGATTCCGCTCGGATCGTTCGGGCTTGATCCGGACGCCAGCCGTCTGGAGTTTACCGTCAAGGACAACCGCGGAGGTTTTACCGGTGTCGCGCGGGCCGTTGAGGCCCGCGCCGTAGTGCGGGAGCAGGGTGAGTCCTTCGCTGCAGATGTCGACTTGCGTATTGATGCCCGCAAGATCACCACCGGCATCGGATTGCGCGACGGGCAGATGCGCCGCGATTTTCTGCACACGGACCGGTTCCCGCTCATCACGTTGCGCGGCACCGCCCTTCCGGGCGATCGTCCGGGGGCGCTGCCGTTTGCGGTCAGGCTTCGGGGCGTCCTGACGATCAAGGACGTCACGCGTGAGGTCGAGATTCCCATGCGGGTCACCGCATTGGCCGACGCGTACCTTGCTGAGGGTCAGGTGGTGCTGCGACTCTCGGAGTTCGGAATCCCGGTCCCGCGCTTCTTCATCTTCGTCGCAGAAGATCCGGTCACGGTGACGTTCAAGATCCGCCTCACCTCGAAGTAGTCGTTGCCCAGCAGGCCACGCTTCGTTGTCGTCGAACACAATCCGACGTCCCCCGTTGCTTCGATGGAGGTGTGACCGTGAGTGCGCGCACCCACGCCCAGGACAATCGCGGCCGGTTCCTCGAGGAGCTCAAGACGCTGGTGCGCATTCCCAGCATCAGCGCCCTGCCCCAACACCGGGGTGACGTCCGCCGCGCGGCGGACTGGCTGCTCGATCA
>JAIBHM010000230.1 GCA_020028535.1 Armatimonadota bacterium
TCTTTGACGGCCAGCGCCACCTCGTGCGGCTCGATCTCCCGCTGCTGCAGCCCTGCGCGCTTGGCGAGAAAGGAATGCACGCCGTCGCAGATCACCACCACATCGGCGAGCAGGTCCCCATCAGCCCGCCCCGTTCGGACTCCGGCCACCCGCCCATTGTCGAGGATGACGTCTTCCACCACTGTGCCTGTCACAAGGAGCGCGCCCGCTTCTTCCGCTTTGGAGGCGAACCAGCGGTCGAAGGGCGCGCGCAGAACGGTAAACGCGTTCGGGATCTCTCCGTGACTGTTGGCGGTCTTGTGACCGATGCTCACCGCGGAGTCATCGGTCGCGATCCAGAGCCGCTCCTCGACGATGACGCGTTCGATCGGCGCGTGCGTCATGAAATCGGGGATGACGTCGGCGAGCATGCGTCCATACATGACGCCGCCCATTACGTTTTTCGCGCCCGGATAGTCGCCGCGCTCCAGCAACACGACGCCTAGTCCAGCCTTTGCCATCGTGTGCGCCGCGGCGCTGCCGGCGGGGCCGGCGCCGACCACAATCGCGTCGAACTTCTCCGCTTCGCTCACCTAACACCTCAACTGCGGGCTTAGGGCTTTGGGAAGCCCCAAGCCCGGTTACTTTAGAGCGTCCGCGACCTGTTCCAAGAACGTCGTCACAGGCGCCGGGATGATGCCCAGAAGCAGTACGCCGGCCGCCGTCACGATGATCGCCGTACTCACCCAGCGCCCGCCAACGAATTCCACCTCGGGCGATGGCTGACCAATGAACATGGTATATGCCACGCGTAGGTAGTAGTACGCTGACACGACGCTCGTCAGCACCGCCACGATGACCACCGCGACGTACCCCGCGTCCAGCACCGCCGAGAACACATAGAGCTTCGCGAAAAACCCTGCGGTCGGCGGCAATCCGGCGAGGGACACCATGAACAGGGTCATCGCACCGGCAAGTGCCGGCGACCTCCAGGCAAGGCCGGTGAGATCTGAAATGTCGTCGGCTTCCTCGCCCCGACGGGCCAGTCCCAGGAGGACGCCAAACGCACCGAGCGTCATGAGGGTGTAGACGAGCAGATAGAACACGACCGCTGACGTCCCGGCTCGGTTGGCGGCGATGATACCCGTCAACATAAATCCAGCATGCGCAATGCTTGAATACGCGAGCAGCCGCTTGAGGTTGCTCTGCAGCAGCGCGGCGACGTTCCCCAGCGTCATCGTCATCATGCTGAGTACGGCCAGCGCCGTCCCCCACGGCACGACCGCACCTGGCAACGCCAGCACGAACACGCGAATCATCGCCGCGAACGCCCCCACCTTCGCGATGACCGACATGTACGCGGCGACCGGCAGCGGCGCGCCTTCGTAGACATCGGGCGCCCAGGCGTGAAACGGTACGACCGCCGCCTTGAACGCGAGACCAATCGTCACCAATCCAATCCCGGCAAGCAGGAGCGGCGAACCGGTTCCGGCCGCAGACGCTACGCGGGCGAGACTGGTCGAACCGGCGGCGCCGAAGATCAACGCGAGTCCGTACAGGAAGAACACGGTGCTGAACGCGCCGAGCAAGAAGTACTTCATCCCGGCTTCCTGACTCCTGAGGTCGCCTCGCGCAATGGCGGCGAGGACATACAGCGGAATCGATAAGGTCTCGAGCCCAAGAAACAGCAGCAGCAGATCGGCGCTCGCCGCCATCAGCAGCGCGCCCAACGCGGCCGACAAGAGCAGCGCGTAGTACTCGCCGGTCTCCAGGCGCGTCCGCTCCATGTACGCTCCCGACATCCAGACCGCAAGGATCGCGGTCAGCATCACAATGATTTGGAGTGACTTCGTCAGCGAGTCGCGCACGTACATCCCGCCGAATGCCGCACCGCCGGAGACCACAAAGACCTCGAGCAGCGCCAGCAGGAGCGCGATCCCGCTCACCCACCGCAACAGACGCTGGCGGTCCTGCGGAAGAAAGGCCGCCCACACCATGACCACGGCGACAGCGATGCCCACGGTAATCTCGGGAAGAATAATGCGAAGATCGACCTGCGGCAGTGTCATCGTCGTGACTGGTGTGTCGGGTGTCGGGGTCCCGGGGGAATTCGCGCGGCGAATTTCTGGGGTGGCATTGGTGATTGGACTGCTGTTCGAACGCTGACGTGCCGGAGAAGCGCACGCACGGACGCCTCGCTGCGACTCAGTAGGAAATTGGGATACAGTCCGATGGTGAAGATGAGGATGATCAGCGGCACCAGGGTCACCAGTTCACGGCGCGTGACCTCCACCATGGCGGCCGGCGCCTTCACCCGCACCGGACCCTGCATGACGCGCTGATACATCCACAACAGGTAGATCGCCGAGAGCACCACTCCTCCGATGGCCGCGGCCGCATACGCGGGGACTCGGCGGAACGTGCCGACCAGGATCAGCAGCTCACCGATGAACCCGTTCGTTCCGGGAAGCGCCATCGACGAAAGTACGATGATGAGCGCCACGGCGGCGAATCGAGGCATCAGGGCGGCCACGCCGCCATAGTCGTCCAGCAACCGGGAGTGGGTGCGGTCGTAGAGGATGCCGACGAGCAAGAACAGTCCGCCTGTACTGATGCCGTGATTGACCATCTGCAGCAGGCTGCCTTGGAGGCCCTCGACCGTCAGCGCAAACGCCCCAAGGGTGACAAATCCCAGGTGGCTCACGCTGCTCATCGCCACGAGACGCTTCACGTCTCGCTGCGCCCACGACACGATTCCGCCATAGATGATTCCTACGATCGCCAGCACCGAGAGCACGGGCGCGAACTGCACCGTGGCCTGCGGGAACAACGGCAGCAGAAATCGGAGGAAGCCATACGTCCCCATCTTCAGCAGCACCGCCGCAAGGATCACACTGCCTGCCGTGGGTGCCTCGACGTGCGCGTCGGGTAACCAGGTGTGCAGCGGCTAGACCGGC
>JAIBHM010000231.1 GCA_020028535.1 Armatimonadota bacterium
CGGGCGATCCCCTCGGTGCCGACGAGAGTCTCGCGGCCCATCCGTGCCTGGGCACGCTGCGCACGGATGCCGGCGCCGACGGCAAACAAGAAGAATGCGCCCGTGAGCAGCGCGATGAACACCGCCAGCTGCAACGAGACGCGAAGGAACGGTGCCTGATGCTCGGTCAACAGCAACGCGCCGAGCAGGAAGGCCAGCACGCCGCCTATAGTCAGCACGCCGTGCCCCGGGACTTTGATGTCCGCGATAAAGAACACAACTGAGAGCGCGATGAGCGCCAGACCGGCCACGTTCACCTGGAGGATCGCGAACGACGCCAGCGCCAGGACCAGGGCGATGGCGCCGATCACACCTGGCAAGATTGCGCTGGGGTTGCTGAGTTCGAAGATGATGCCGTAGATGGCGACGGTCATTAGTAGGAGCCCGATGTTCGGATCGCTCAGCAGATCCAGAAAGCGCTCGGTGGCGTCCATCCGGACGGTGCGGATCGCCACACCGCGCGTCGCCAGCGTGACGGGCCCGGCCTCGGTCTCCACGGTCCGGCCGTGCACCGCCTCCAGGAGCGCGTTGGCATTCGGGGCGATCAGGTCGACGACGTTCAGTTTCACGGCTTCGTCTTCGCCAATCGACACGCTCTTGCGCACCGCCTGCTCGGCCCAGTCGGCGTTGCGGCCCCGCCGGCGCGCGATCGCGCGAATCCCCGCGACCGCATCGTTGGTGACCTTTTCCAGCGCGGTGCTGTCCTGTTGACCGTCCTGACCGATCACGACCGGGTGCGCCGCGCCGATGCGGGTGGCGGGGGCCATGGCGGCGATGTGCGCGGCGTAAGTGACAAAGACGCCGGCGGAGGCTGCCCGCGCGCCGCTCGGGCTAATGTACACGATGATCGGCACGCGCGCGTTGAGCATCGCGCCCGTCATTTCCTCCATCGACTTCAGTAGCCCGCCGGGCGTATTGAGCTCGATGAGGAGCGCGGGCGCTTTTTCCGCTTCTGCCTGACGGATCTCCCTCAGGAGATACCGCGCGCTGCTGGGCGCGATGATGCCGTCCACGCGGATGCGGATGATCGCGGGCGCTTCCGGCGCGCCGAGCGCAACGGCTACCGGGACGAGCGCCAGAACGGCGATCGTGATCAGGCCCAGCGTTGGGAGAAGGCGCATCATGGTTACCTTCTACGCGCGCCTCTCAGGACCCGCGGCCCATGCGCGGAGAGACACCGCCCCGCGATTCACCTTGCCGTTCGTAGATGCGTACGACATCCTCTAGCGTATTGATCTCCTCGGGGGTCTTGTCGTCGCGGATGCGCTTGATCCTGGGGAAGCGGAGCGCATAGCCGCTGTCATGGCGGTCGCTGCGCGTGACGGCGTCGAACGCCACCTCGAGCACGATCTTGGGCTCCACCACCTTGACCCGGCCGCGATCCTGTATGGTATGGGCGCGAAACCACTCTGTGAGCGCCAGGATCTCGGCATCGGTGAGACCACTATACGCTTTTCCGATCACGGCGAGGCGCTCACCGTCGCGCACCGCAAACGTCACGTCGCTCAGCACCGCCGCCCGCTTGCCGTGCCCGTGCTCCGCGGCCACGACCACGACATCCAGCGTGGCTAGTTCTTCCTTGAGCTTCACCCATTGGCGGCCTCGCTTGCCGGGCTGGTAGAGCGACTCAGGCCGCTTGATGACCAGGCCTTCGTTTCCCCGATCGCGGGCGTCGCGGAACCGTACTGCGAGCTCCTCGGGAACGGCGGCCGAGGTCGCATAACCCTCCTGCACGGCCCGTCCGAAGGTCAGACGCGCCAGCGTGTCACGACGTTCACGAAGCGGCCGGTCGAGCCATGGCGCGCTGTCGAGGAGCAGCAGATCGAAGACGAACATCACGACCGGAACGGAATCGACGAGCGCCCCGGGATCCTTCCGCCGGAGGCGCTGCTGCAATTGCGTGAAGGAGATGGCGCGGCCATCCCGCCAGGCGACGATCTCGCCATCGATGATGTACGAAGGCGCCAGAGCTCGGAGGTCCTGGTACAGCTCCGGGAATGACGAGGTGATCTCGTCGAGGGTGCGCGTGAAAATTGCCAGCCGCCGGCCGTCGTGGTGCACCTGGGCGCGAATCCCATCGTACTTGTCCTCGACCAGGAGCGGGGGTGCGCCGTCGGCCCGGTCTTCGAACGCCTCCTCCGGCGTGAAGATGGTGTCGGCCAGCATGAATCGAAACGGACGGAAGAGTTGCAGCGTGGCTTCCGCCAATCGTCCGTGCCGCGCCATCACGGCGACGGCACCGATGTCGCTGATCAGCATGTTGGCACGGCGCACCTCTGCCACGGGGCGGTCGAAGGCCTTGGCGATCGCCTCCTCGAGCAGCCCTTCCTTGAGCCCCACCCGGAGATCTGAGGTGATGATCCGGACGAGGTACTTCGCCTCAATCGGATCGGCGTCGGTGAACAGCGAGCGCAGCGCTTCGAGCTTCATCTGCCGCGACCCGCTCCCGGTGGCCGCCGACATCCGCTCGAAGACGGCGTGCACAGCGGGCAGCGTCAAGGGGGCGGTGAACAAGGAGGTTTTGGTTTTGTGCGCCAGCAGGTCGTAGGCGACGCTCCCCAAATCGCCGTGCCGGAGGTAGCTCTGATCCATCGCCTCAGGCGGCCGGCCCGACAGGTCCAGCAGGGCTTCCACGATGGCGGACCACCCGACGTTGAGCGCGCGTCCCTCACCCGCCGGAAATGGGGCGCCGGTCAGGTACGTGCAGGCGATGCGGAGTTCTTCGTCGCTGAGACTGCGCAGATACGAGGCGAGGAGATCGATTTTCTGGAGCTTGCTCGAGGTCTGACTGACTGCCTCGAGCACTTCAGCGAGCCTGCGCATGACCTACTTAGCGGCGGGATCGACGAGCGGGCTTCCGGGCGCGAGCGGGCTTTGGGGTGCGAGCGGGCTTTG
>JAIBHM010000232.1 GCA_020028535.1 Armatimonadota bacterium
CGACGGTGTGTTCCGTTGGAACGGCCGGATCGGCGGAGGCAGTGGTCATCGGTATATACCCCCCATGGGTATATGCCTAGTCTACACGAGACGACGGATTCCGGTACGTCAGTATGCGAGCAGCTCGCGAAGCGCCCTCACGAGCTTCCCGGTCGTGGGGAGATGCGCCGCCTCGAGCACCGGCGAGAACGGAACGGGAGTATCGGCTGCCGCGACGAGCTGAATGGGCGCGTCGAGCGATTCGAAACTGGTCCTGGCGATGGGGAGCGTTCCCGATTTGTACGGACCGAGGACTGGACAAAAGGGCGGGAGTTCAGTAGCCTGAGAGTGCCAAGGAGGCACTCGTGGGCAAGGACGTCTGGAATTTCTTCGGTCATCATGTCGGTTCCGAAGAACTCGATCTGATCAAGACGATCCTGGGGCAGCACGCGGGGCTCAGCCGCGAGGAGTTGGCGGCGACGGTCTGTGAGTTGCTCGGCTGGACACGGGCATCTGGGCGCCTGAAAGCGCGCGAATGCCGCGAGTTCCTGGAGCGCCTGGAGGCGGGGGGCGTGGTGACACTGCCCCTCAAGCGCATCGGCCGGCCCATCGGCGCGCGCACGGCGGTGCCAGTCACGGGCCGGGGTGACATCCACGCGGCGGTGACGGGGACGGCCGGCGACGTCACGCCGCTGCGGATCGTTCGCATCACCACCGCAGACGACCGGTTACTGTTCCGGGAGCTCGTGGGGCGGCATCATTACTTGGGCCACGCGGTGCCGTTCGGGGCTCACGTGCGCTATCTCGTGTATGCCTCGCGGCCGCAGCCGCACGTCGTCGCCTGTGCGCAGTTTTCGAGCGCGGCGTGGCGGATGGCAAGTCGCGATGCCTGGATTGGGTGGGATGACGCGACGCGGGCGCGCCAGCTGCCGCGGGTCATCAACAACAGCCGGTTCCTCATTCTTCCGTGGGTACGGGTCAAGAACCTCGCGAGCACGATCCTCGCGCAGCTGGCGCGCCGGATCGGCGCGGACTGGCGGGCGGCGTACGGGGTGACGCCGGTGCTGCTGGAGACGCTCATCGACCCGGCGCGGTTCGATGGCGCGAGCTATCGGGCCGCCAACTGGATCGTGGTCGGGACGACGACGGGGCGCGGGCGTAACGATCGCGCTCCGCATCACACGGCGTGCGTGCCCAAGCGCGTGTTGATTTATCCTCTGGTCGGCGACGCGGCCCAGCAATTGCGGGGGCACTGAGCGATGGGCGCCGCGCTCGCCGTAGTCGATCGGCAGGAGGATCTGCGGACCATGGCACACGACGCGCTCGACACATGGCTCGATCAGATCGAAGCCGAGACGGCGACGGCGCCGACGCTGCGTGAGATCAGCGCACGGTTCCTGGCGACGCGGGCCGAGCTGTTGGGCGCCTGCCTGGAGGCGGTCATCCGCCGGCAGTATGCGGCGGAGTTGCAGCAGACCGAGGCGGTGTGTGCGTGTGGCCGCCGGTTGCGGCGTCGGCGGCTGGATGCGAAGGAGATTTCGACGCTGCACGGACGGGTCACCCTGCACCGCCCCTACTTCTACTGTGACGCGTGTGGCGTCGGCGTCCACCCCCTGGACGCGAAACTGGGCCTCGCCCCGGAGCACCATCAGTACGACATCCAGGAGCGGACGACGCGGCTGGGCGCGGAACTGCCCTACGGGGTGAGCGACGAGCAGTTTGAGCGCTTGACGGGCGTGCCCGCTTCGCCGCACTTCATTCACGAGACGCTGAACGCCGTTGGCGAGGCGGCAACCCTGGAGCGCGTCCTCCCCGATGCGGACGAGATCGCCCGACGCATCGAGACGGCGCGCGCGGGGGCTGGTCGCCGGCCGGTGCTCGTCGTGGCCTGCGACGGGGCCCATGCGCCGACGCGCCCGCCCGGTGGGCGCACGACCAAACGCGGCCCCGGGACGTGGCGTGAAGCGAAAGGGTTTCGGCTCTACTTGCTGGGCAAGGAAGAGCGCGTCATCCATGTGGCCAGCTGGCACCAGATCGCCGACAAGCCTGAGCTGTCGCAGGCGCTCGGTGTCGTGTCCACGCGGGTCCCCCACGATCAGGTGCGCCTCGCGTTGGTGGCGGACGGCGCGGAGTGGATCTGGGACGTCTTCCGGGAACACTTCCCCAAGGGGGAACAGATTCTGGACTACTACCACTGTGCCGAGCACGTGTACGAGACCGCTCGCGCGCAGTATGGCGACGGCTCGTTGGAGGCGCAGGAGTGGGTCGAGGCCACACTGACACGTCTGAGCCTGAACGAACTCGGGGCCGTCGTCGGCGGACTGTTACGCATGAAGCCCCGCACACCCGAGGCGGAAGACGCGATTCGGGCGCTCAGTATCTATCTGGAAGGGCAGCGGGAACGTGTCGGGTATGACGAGCTCCGTCGCCGCGGGCTCCCGCGGGGCAGCGGCGGAGTGGAATCCGCGAACAAGCTGATTTGCCACGTGCGGCTCAAACGATCGGGAGCGTGGTGGCTCGAAGCGAACGGGAATGCCATGCTGCGCATCCGCTGTGCGCTCTACAACGGGACATTCGAGCGAATCTTCTTCCACTACATGGCCACGCACGCGGCCGCGAGGCCGTCACCCTGAATAAATGGGGAACGCTCCCGCCTGGCCCGCTTATAGGCGACACCAGCCTGAAACTCCACCGCCGCGTCCACTCGTTCCACTGGGTCATAGTCGAACTCTACCCGCCGCTGCCCGGCCACGCCACCGTCACCCCAGGTGTAGGTGATGCGCCACGGCTGGAACTCCATGCCCCGCGGATCACTGAAGTCCTGATATTCATACCGGATCTCGTTACCCGACCGATCCCGCTCACTCTCCAGCAGCCACACCGCCCGCACCGACGCCGACGACTGGATATGCGTCACATATGTATAAGGTGGAGGCGCCCCGGGGTTG
>JAIBHM010000069.1 GCA_020028535.1 Armatimonadota bacterium
CCTCCTGGCGATGTTGAACACGTGGATGCTGGTGGCCGTGGCGGAAGGGGTGCGGCGGCCCTATGCGGCGACGATCGTGGCCATGATGCTTCTGCTGTTCGAGTTTGTGATTCAGGTCTTTGTGCCGGGAGCGGTTCGCGTTCAAGCGGCGTTTGAAGGGCGCGAGTTCCTCAGCCCCATGCTGATCCCGCACTTCAGCCTGCAACGCCTCGCCCCGCAGGCCCTGGTGCTGATTGCGGCGGTCTTCGTCGACATGCTTCACCGCCGTCGATGCGCAGAAACGAGGTCGCCCGTGCTCACCGGAGTGGGCCCGGCCCTGGTATTGTGGGCCGGCGGCTCCGTGTGTCCACTCAGCGGGCATGTGCGGTCCCTTCTCCCATACCTCCCGGCGGGAATTGGGATGGCGCCGCTTGCCGACGCGTCGCACGCCATCCTTGCGCTTTTGCCGGCACTGGGCGCCGGGGCGGCGAGCGGCTTGCTCGGCTACGGACTCGGCCAGGTGCTCCGGCTGAATCCCCGATGAGACAAATACTCGTGGCGGTGGGCACACTTGCCTTCCTGGCGCTGCCTGCCGGGGCACACGAACATCCCTCACGCGTGGAAACGCGGCAGGGGCCGCACTACCGGCTGGAGATCGCGATCTACGATGAGCAGCCCTACGTCAAGCGGCCGGTAAGGTTCACCGTGCGGGCGCTGCCGAGCAGCCCGTCCCTCGACTGCGGGGCCGTCACTGCGCTGGGCCGGCCATTCGTGGAGACGCGCGCGATCCCCACGCGAAGAGTCCGCGTGCACGTTGACTCCGATGCCCCATATCGGTGTGCAGGAGAGGTGTGGCTTCCGGTCCAGGGTCTGTGGGATCTGGAAGTGAACGTGGCAACCGGAACGGGTGGTGAGTCGGTCCGCCTCGCCCTTACCGTCGCCGCGCCCCATGCGATCCCGAAGTGGATTGCCTGGGGCATCGGTCTCTCGCCACTGGGTGTCATGGCGGTGTTTGCGTGGTGGCAGCGCGGGTACCTGCACCGGCTGCGTGCGGCGGCCGCCTAGCCTGCTTTTTGCAGGGATTCCGCCGCCCGTCCTCTGTCGTAATGAGCCCCAATCGCCGAGAAGAGGCGTTCGGCCTGCTCCAGCACCGTGCGGTCCCCTGTTCGACGACCGATCTCGAGGTACGTCAGTCCTTGTTCATACTGTGCCCCGAGGTGCGCTGCCACCTCCAGGCTGCGTCGCCACCATCTCTGCGCAGCCCGCGGTCTGCCTGTCAACCAGTCAAGGCGGCCCTGCAGGCGATACGCGGCCATGACCGCGTATCGATCCACCCTACACTGCTTGAAGAAGGTACGCCCCACCCGTCCTGCCTTGCGCAGCCACGCCTCGCGTTCCTGACCGGCACTCTGCTCAGCCAGGGTAAGGTAGGCATCCATGAGCCCGCCCCGCGGCAACAGACCCAGGAAGCCGCGGAACCCATGCCGGGCGATCAGGTGATTGCTCTCCTCCAAAGTCTCGACCGCATCACGGACCCTGCCGAGACGAAGGTAGCAAAGGCCTAACCCTGCCAGCGAAAATGCAACCCATACGTAGTCCGGAATGGCTCTGAAGAGTTCAAGGCCTCGCTGCAGATGCGGAACGGCATGCTCGACATCTCCCACGACCCCAAGGGTATTGCCAAGTTCTGCCTCCCCCCACGCCTGCAGCTGCACATCCGAGGTCTCCTGACCAATGCGCAGCATCTCTTCCTCCAACTCCCGGCAGTATGCCAGGTCCCCACGCGCCCGGGACATGACCGCCATCATGCCCGTGGCCGCTCCCCACTGGCGGAGCTCGCCGGCCTGACGGTAGACTCCGGCCGAGCGCTTGAAGTGCTCAAACGCCTCATCCCACGCATCCCCGGTGTGGTACTGATGGAGGCCTAGGCCGAAATGCGCCAGCCCGATCGCCAGTGAGTGCTGGATCTGCTCGGCCATCTCGACCGCGCGCCGGTGGTAGAAGGCAGCTATCCGGGGCGCCGGGATCAGATTGCACATCAAGCCGATCACAGAAGAGCCTCGTGCCACGCCCGGGCGGAAGTGATACTGCTCGGAGACGTTGAGCATCAGCAGGGAGTCCAGAATCACGTTGTCGACCCGCACGAAATAGTCGATCCAGGCCAGGGCCTGATAGATTCGCTCCCGCTCCTCTGCCACGGGCGGATGCGGCCGGTCGGCCGGACGGCGCAGGAAGAGCGGGGCAAGAAGCCTGTGCCCGACCTGCCGCATGATCTGGCTGAAGATCGCTAGGCGAACACCCCCGGGTGACGCAGGCAGTGAACTCCCGAGGAGCCCCAGCGCGCGGTGCAGGTACTCGAGAGCCTGCTGGTGGTCACCCCGGCGGTAGAGCGCCTCCCCCATCTTGCGTTCCAGCACGGCGCGGTGTAGCGGGTCCCACCGATCGCCGAACGCACGCGCGTACGCGGCGGTCGCCTGACGGTAGTAGTCGAGCGCCTCCGCGTCCGCCGCAAGCCGGACCGCTTGGTCGCCGGCCCTGAACAGATAGTCCTGAGCCTTCTCCCACTCTTCAGCCCGAGCATAGTGAAATGCCAGCAGGCCGTAGAACTCCTCCAGGCGGCCCGCGAAGAGTTCCCGGATCGCTTGCGCAACCCGGCGGTGGAGCTCGCGCCGCACTCGCAGCAGGATGGTCTCATAGGCCGCTTCTTGCGT
Organism: Armatimonadota bacterium; assembly: GCA_020028535.1. Lineage (GTDB taxonomy): Bacteria > Sysuimicrobiota > Sysuimicrobiia > Sysuimicrobiales > Kaftiobacteriaceae > Kaftiobacterium. Next base: position 2,691 of record JAIBHM010000069.1, read on the forward strand.
GAGGGCGTGCTTGAAGGCGAACTCAAGCTCGGGCGCGCGGCGCCGCTCGTGGACGAGTTCCAGCCTCTGCAAATCGGCAAGGTGGCGATCCAGGTCGGCGCTGACTTCGGCGATGGCACGCAGCACGCGGTAGAAGAAACTGCGTCCGATAACCGAAGCCGTCTTCAGAACTTGCTTCACATCCTCGTCCAGCCGGTCGATGCGTGCCACGATCACCCCTCGCAGCGTGTCCGGAATGGAGATGGTATCGATCTGCGCGCTTACCCGCCAGCGGCCGGCGGCCTCGTCCTTTGCGATCGCACCCAGGTCGATCAGCGATCGGATCACCTCCTCCATGAAGAACGGGTTGCCCTCCGTCTTTTCGAGAATCACCTGGTGCAGGCGCGCCGGCAGGTCATCGATCCGGAGGAGATTGCGGACGAGCATCGCGCTCTCCTGGGGCGAGAGTGGGATCAGGGTCATCTCGGTGTAGCGATCACCGTAAGTCCGGAGGAGGGTCTCGCGCAGGCTCGCGGCAGGAGTCTCACGATCGGGCCGGCTTACACCGCAGATCAGGAGCGGCTCAGTGCTCGTCAGCGGCAGCAGGTGCTCAAGCAGGCCGCCTGACGACGTGTCGATCCAGTGGAGATCCTCAAACATCAGGACCAGCGGCCGCTCCCGGGCCAGGCGTTCAAAGAAGAGGCGGCAGCTGCGGTAGATCTGACGGCCCATCGCCTCCCCGTCGAGATACTGCACCCGATCGCGCCACTCTTCCTTGACTTCCAGACCCAGTAGCATTTCCAGATACGGGGCCACTTCCGGGAGTTGTTCGGGAAGCAGCGAACCCACCCGCCGTTCCAGCTTTGTCCTGCTTTCCGCAGGTCCGTCGGCCTCGGTAACCCCCACCGCGCTCTTGATGATCTCGAGGAATGGCCAGTAACTGATGGATTGGCTGAACGAGAGCGTCCGTCCGACGAGCCAGCGCACCTCATCCCCGACCTCCCGTGTCACGTCGGCCATGAGACGCGATTTGCCGATGCCCGGTTCCCCGATGACGGCAACGATTCCGCCTTCGCCGCCGCGGAGCCGGGTGAGGATCGCCAGGAGTGCGGCGACTTCAGCCTGACGGCCCACCAGCGGTGAGCTCACGCCCGCGACCCCTCGCGGGGTGAGTGGTTGGGCGCGCAGCCCCATACACACGAAGGCGGGGATGCCCCCGTCTATGCCCTTCACCTCGAGGGGCTCGACGACCTGATAGTCAAAGGCCCAGCGCGTGGCCTCGTAGGTGGGCTGCCCAACCAGGATTTGTCCCGGCTCGGCCAGCTGCTGCAAACGGGCGGCGACGTTGACCGGCTCCCCCGTGACCATGAACTCGCCCTTTTCTGCCGCACGCGGGTTGGCAACGACCGCGCCGGTGTTGATGCCGATACGGATCTGCGGAATAATCCCAGCTTCAATGAATGGCCGGATGTGCTTACGCATCGCCACGGCCGCATGGACGGCGCGCTCAGGATCGTCCTCGTGGATCGTGGGCAAACCGAAGACGGCCATCACCGCATCGCCGATGAACTTCTCGACCGTCCCGCCGAACCGCTCAGTCTCCTCACGCGCGATGCCAAAGAACCGCCCCATCCGCTCCCGGAGTTCCTCCGCATCGAGCACGCCGGAGAGCCGCGTCGAGCCGACGACGTCGGCGAAGAGCAGCGTCACGACTTTGCGCTCCTCGGCCGCCTGGGTCGCCGACGTCAACGCGGCGCCGCAATGGCCGCAGAACCGCATCTCTGCCGGATTGTCGAAGCCGCACGAAGGACACCGCACAGCGTGCACCCCTGCTGACTCAGCCCGGCTGCTGCGCCGGTCGGTGGACGCGGGCGCTTTGCCGGAGATCCCACACACGCATGACCAGGTGCGTGGCCCCAAGCGCGAGCGCCGCGAGCGCCGTGATGACCGGCCAGCCATGCTGTCGATACCCGATCGCCAAGAGAGCCCAACTGAGGATGATCCAGTGTGTGCAATACATCGGGGCAGACCGTTGGCCCCAGTACCGCAGGAGGCCGCTTGCCCAGTTCGATGGCAGGCGGGTGACCAGCCAGTGGCAGCCCATCATCCAGAGCAATACCGCGCCGCTGATTGCCACAACAGCTCCGGGTCCGCTTCGGGAAAAGCTTCCGAGATTGAAGTCGGGCGCGGTGATCGCCATCGCCCCACCGACCAGGACCAGCCCGATCCCGGCCCAACCACCACAGCGGAAGAGGGCCGTCTGTTCGGCGCCGGCCGCAAGCCAGCTGCCGACTGCCCGGCCGAGCAGGACATATGCGCACCACGGAAAGAGCGGGAAGATGACATGGGAACCAGTTCCCCACAACAGATCCAACAGGTGATCAAGCGGGATCCATCCACTCTGCAGGCCCCACAGGAACGGGGATCCCAAGGCGATGCCGGCCGAAAGGATCAGCCAGTGTCCCGGCCGCGGGAGACGAGGGGCGAGCAAAGACGCAAGCATCACCGCCAGCCCTGCAAACGGGAGAATGTCGACAGTCCACAGCGCCGCCGCGAGCGAGGTGGGAACGTATGAAGCCACTGTCCCGGGTGGGACGGTCCCGTGCCGGAAGTGCAACGCGAAAGGAATCCCGCGCAGGAGGTTGAGGGCCAATCCCAGTGACACCAGCCTGAGACCGCGCCGGATCCCTTCTCTTGTGCTCATACCGGAAAGAGCGAGCGCGGCGCCCATCGCGAACATGAACGGCGGCGCGCTGCCCGTGGGGATCCCCAGCGCGACGAGTATGCGCGCGGGAGCGGAGTTGTTGAGCGCAGGCGTGCCGTAAAGAATCAGGACGTGGACGAACACCATGACGAGGATTGCGAATCCTCGTGCCAGATCAAACGTCAGGATGCGGCGACCGCTCACGCGCGTCCCCACCGCCCGGATAAGCGTCTTCCATTGACACAATCACCGCGGTCCTCGATGGTGACGTCGGGCTTCGGCGCGTGGTCAAGCGTTCCTTCCCCGAAGGACTCCACCGGCTCCACAGAGAATTTGCTTAAGTCTCTTTGAAGCTGAACGCCGGCATCGATACCCATCCGGAGTTGTAAATGCCTGATCTCCTGGCCGCCGCCCGTCGCGAACTGGGGCGGCCGATCGTCATGTTGATCATCGCGATGACGATCCTCCGCGGGATCGCCGCCGCCACGTGGCCTCTGCACCATGACGAACCATACTACTGGCTGTGGTCGCGGCACCTCGCCTGGGGTTACACGGATCACCCTCCGATGATCGCGTATCTGATCTTCCTGACCACGCGGTTGGGCGACGGGCCCCTGTGGATACGCCTCAGCGCGCTCATCCTCGGAGCAGCGACGACGTACGCGATCTTCCTGCTCGGTCATGAGCTCTTCGATGACCGGGTAGGGTTCCTTGGGGCGGCCCTCTATCAGGCCATGCCGTTGACCGGGGTATTGGCCGTGCCAGATTCTCCGCTCTTCCTCGCGTGGGTGATTCTGCTGCGCCTCGCCTGGCAGGCAATTATGCGAAACCGAGCCGTCTGGTCGGCCGTGGGGCTCACCCTGGGGCTGGCGATGCTGAGCAAGCTCTACGTATTCTTCCTTGTGGTCGGCCTCGCAATATTCATGCGGCTCTATGCCCCGCGGTGGCTGGCCCGATGGCCGCCCTATCGTGCGCTCCTGATCGCTCTGACGCTGTTCCTGCCCGTGATCCTCTGGAACATCACCCACGACTGGGCCATGGTGCGATTCATCCTCTACGAGCGCTCAGTCTGGACGCAGGCCGGCCGGGCAGCGATCGGTGAATTGCTGATACTGCAGCCGGTGTATACACTGGCGCTCTTCCCTGTGCTGGGCTGGACGCTGTGGGCGGCATGGCGCCGGCGCGGCGACAGACGCTTCGCCTACCTGTTCTGGACCGCCTTCCCCTCGCTGGCCTTCCCTTTTGCCTCGGGCATGGCGAACATCGGACCGCACGCGCATCTCACGCTTCCAGGATACCTCGCCCTGTATGTGGCCCTGGGAGCGCTCTGGAACCGAGCGGCGGCAGCGGCGCTTGCGGTGAATGGGCTCATTCTGCTGTACGCGTTCCTCGCCCCGATTCTCCCCGTTTACCATATGGCGGCGGGCGAAGTCTTTGGCTGGAGGGAAGTCAGCGCGCGGATCCAGCAAGAACTGGCACAGTTACCTCAGCCTGTGGTGGTGGCAACAGACCGGTACTATGTTGCATCGCAACTGTCATACTTCACCAGGGAGACCATCCCGGTGACGATCCTGCCCACGGCCGCGCCCCACTCGATCTGGCCCGCTGCGGAGGCGTTTGCCGGCGTCAACGCGGTCGCGGTCATCGACGCGCGGTGGTCGCCGCGCATCTCGTGGACCGTGTATGCGGCCCGCGTGGAGGAGGCGGCGCCGTTGGTGTACGCGTTCCACGACCGGTGGCCGGCGCGCACATTCCGGATCTTCAGGCTCTACGGGCTCTTTCCCGGCCGTCTGCTCGGTGCACCGGGAGGGGCATCCCCGCGGGCCGGCCACCCAGAGAATCCCTCCGCTCCCTGGACCACGCGCCACTGATCGCGCCTGACCTACTCATACCTCAGCGCCACGGCCGGATCCACCCGAGCTGCCCGCTGTGCCGGGTAGAGCCCCGAGCAGATCCCTACCGCGGCCGCGAACACCACGGCGATCGCCACTGCGGCAAGAGAGATAAACGTGACCCATCCGGCAATCCACGAAATGATCAGGCTTCCCATGACACCGACCAGGACACCGACGATGCCTCCGGCCAGGCTAAGGAGCACCGCTTCCAGGAGAAACTCGCGAAGAATGTCCCGGCGCCTGGCACCCACAGCCCGACGGATGCCGATCTCCCGGGTACGCTCAGACACCGAGGCCAGCATGATGTTTGTGATGCCCGTGCCGCCGACGATCAACGAGACCGCCGCGATGCTACCCAGCATCAGTGTCAGCGTCCGGGTGATGCTGTCAACCAGGCCCAGGATTGCCGTCTGATTGCGGATGACGAAGTCATCGTCGGCGCCTGGACGAATACGATGCCGGGCGCGCAGCAGCTGCTGGATCTTCTCTTGAGCGGGCGGAAGGAGGGTCGCGTCGCGGACCTTCACGTAGATCGCACGCACGTGCTGCACGCCGAACAAACGCTGCTGCGCGGTGGCCAGCGGAACGAAGACGACATCATCCCAGTCCACTGTGCCATCGAATCCCTTTTCTTCCGTAACGCCAACCACGGTAAACCGCACGCGGTCAATCTTGATCACGGCGCCGAGCGGCACCGCCTCGCGATCCCCGAAGAGGCGCTCTACAGCCGTGCGCCCCAGGACTGCCAACCTTGCCCGGGAAGCGAGCGCAGCAGGCGTGATGAACACGCCGTCCTGCACACGAAAGTTCCGCACGATTTCGAACGCCGGCGTGACCCCTGAGATATTCACGGTCGCGTTCTGCGAACCGGAGATCACCTGAGCGGGGCGCGCGAACTCCGGCGCCACCTCGGCGACTTCGGGAACCTCGCTTCGAATCGCCTCCGCGTCCTGCCACGTGAGTGTCCGAATACTGCCCAGGCTCTGTCGCACACCGAGCTGCCCTGCGCTTCCGGGAAAAATCCCGAGGAGGTTGCTCCCCAGCGCCTGCACCTGCATGGCAACGCTCTGACGCGTTCCCAGCCCGATGCTGACCATGACGACTACCAGCGCGACCCCCACAACGACGCCGAGCATCGCCAGGCCCGCCCGAAGCTTGTTTGTCCCGAGCGCGTGCAGGACGATCTCCACGGAGCCGTCCACGGTCATTGCTGCGCCTCGCGTCCGCCCACAACCTCAGCCTCAGGGGATACCACGCTGGTTGGCCGGAGTGGGAGCTCGCTCCTGCCCGGATGATGGCACTCCCTAAGGCAGATCGGCGCCGACCGCTCGCTCCAGCGTCGCCCGCGCCAGGTTGTAGTTGAACAGCGCCTGCACCCTCGACGCCTCTGCCTGGGAGGCCGAAGTCTGGGCGTTCAGGACCTCCAGGTTCGTGCCGACG
>JAIBHM010000070.1 GCA_020028535.1 Armatimonadota bacterium
GTTGACATGGAGCCGTTCTTCGCCCAGTACCGCTCGGTGATGCCTTACCTGGTCAACCACGACCCGCCCGCGGCCAAAGAACGACTGCAAACCCCTGAAGAACGGGCGCGCTTCGACGACACGACGAAGTGCATTCTCTGCGCCGCCTGCACCACCGCCTGCCCGATCTTCTGGACTGACGGCAATTATGTCGGACCGGCGGCGATCGTCAATGCCCACCGGTTCATCTTTGACAGCCGGGACCAGGCGGCGGATGAGCGGCTGGCGATCCTGGCCAAAGACAGCGGGGTCTTTCGATGCCGCACGATCTTCAATTGCACGGACGCCTGCCCCCGCGGCATCGAGGTGACGAAGGCGATTCAGGAAGTGAAGCGCGCGATCTTGTTCAGGTAAGTCAGAGGCGCTTGCTTCCGACAGTTTCCAGAACCGGTTCCCCCATCGTTGTCCGGTGAACACCATCCAGCGCCACCAGGTGCGGGTGTCGCGAGGCGATCACCGCGATGGCCACCGCCATCATGAACCCGCTGATGGCGATCGTCATCGAAACCCCAACCCAGTTTGCGAGTGCGCCGGAGAGCAGCGCGTTCAGCGGGCCGCTTCCAATAAGCGCCAGCGTGTACAGGCTCATGATGCGGCCGCGCAGCTCATCGGGTGCGTGGGCCTGGATCGTCGAGTTACAGATGGCGAGAAACGACATGATGGACCCCGCCGTTAGCGCCGTGAGCACCATCGACAGGCCGAGATGACGCGAGAGTGAGAAGGCAATCAGTCCGGCGGCGCCCGCGAAGCCGAAGCCCACGATGAGGCGCCCCGGCCGGCGCGGATTCCGAACGGTCGCGACCCCGAGCGCGCCGAAGGTCGCCCCGACCCCGGCCGCCCCGATCAGGAACCCATTCTCACGCGCCCCGCCGCCCAACACCCGGCTCGCGATCACCGGCATCAGCACGATGTAGGTAAACGCAAACGCGCCGACCAGCGCCACCATCAACAGGAGGCCGCGTATTAGGTCGTTGCGGCTGGCATAACTGACGCCGTCCCGGAGATCGCGCCAAGGATGGGTGGCACGGCGAAGAGCGGTGGCGGCAGGGCGGATGACGTAGAGCGCCGCGAGAATCGCGGGATAGCTGATCGCGTTGATCGCAAAACACCACGCCGGTCCGACGGTGGCATAGACGAGGCCCCCGATCGGCGGCCCGATCACGCGGCTGGCGTTGAACGCCGTGGAGTTCAACGCGATGGCATTGGTGAGATCCACCCGGTCCACCAACGATGGGACCAGCGACTGCCGTGCGGGAGCGTCGAACGCCATGATGGTGCCGTTCAGCATCGTGAGCACGTAGATGTGCCAGACCTCGATGAGATCCCGGAACGTCAGCACCGTCAGGACGGCCGAGGAGAGCATGAAGACCGCCTGGGTCACGAGCAGCAGCCGGCGACGGTCCACGCGATCGGCGACCACACCGCCGATGAGCGCCAGTACGGTGGAGGGCAGTGAGAAGAACAACGTGTTCAGGCTGGTGGCGAACGCCGAGCGGGTCAGCTCCCACACCAGGAAGCTCGTGGCCGTGGACTGGACCCACATGCCGACCAGCGACACCACCATGCCGGTCCAGAAGAGCCGGTAATTCCGGAGATCGGAGTCATTTCCCGGAAGCGCGCGAGGAGGCCATCAGGGCCTCGAGGTCCCTCCGGTAGATACGGTAGACTTTGCCCAATTTCGCCGCGGGCAACAGCCCCGCCCGAATGTATTTGTAGATGGTCACCTTGTGGATCTGCAGATACTCCGCAGCCTGCTCCACCGTGAGCACCTCGCGGTCGCGAATCTCCGCGTCGATATCTCTCATCGTCCCACCTGCCGTGCCGCGACCAGGTCCCGTAACCGCCCGCCGAGCTCTGCTACCGTCTCCTGCCGCAGCTGATAGTACTTCAGGTTGCCGCGCTCGATCGCGCGCACCAGGCGCGCCGCGCGCAACAGCGCCAGGTGATGAATGGCCGTCACGTGCGTCACGCCGAGCCGGTTGGCGATCTCCTGCGCTTTGAGCAGCAGTGCGAGCTCCCGCGTCGGCGGGACGGCGTCGGCCGGGGCGAGGTCCACCGGGTAGATGAACAGCCGCACACCCGGGTACTCGCTGATCAGGTTGTAGGGCCGGAAGAAGTACGATGGCGCCAGGACCACCTGGGAGATCTCGGCGTCGGGCACGATGGCGATCCCGCCGGTGGCCCGCTCGATGAGCTCCTCCGCGGGCAGCGTAGCCGACAGCTGGGTCTTCGCCTCGACGTCGGCGCGCAGCAGCGGCTGCACCTGTGCCTCTTCCTGCTGGTAGACGTTCCCGTAGAATGCGCGCAGCAGGCGCAGGAGGCGCTGGTGCACTTCACCCGGAGGTGAGGTGATCAATTCTCGAATGCGGGGAGTTTCATACTCCTCGGGATACGCCGCGAGGAGTTCGCGCACCGCCGTCTCGCGGCGTGTACGGATCACCTCACGCAGCAGGGGGGCCAGCGGACGGGCCGCACGGGGGGCGGTAAGCATCCGCTCGACGACCTCCGCCGGTGGGGCGGCCGCGAGCAGCTTGAGGAACTCGGGCACGGTCACCCCCGGTCGAACCCCAAGGAACGAGGTTAATCCAATCACAAACCCCCGCTCCCGGGCGAACAGCCGCAGATCGCGCCGCGGGTCGGCTGCCAGCGCGGCGCGCGAGTTCTGCACCCACTTCCGGTCGATCTCGAACCCCCGCTCCGCCGCCCAGTTCTCGGTGATGAAGAGCGCGGCGAGCATGTCGTAGACCGGAGACGGATCGAGGCGCACGGTCAGGGATTGGGCTTTGCTGGTCAGGTCGATGACTTTCATGGCAAGGGTTGATGTAGATAATTCTCTACATCGTTGTTGAGTTTATCCTACTATGGGTTCCCGGTCAATGCCGGCCGGGACGCTCAGGCGGACGTTGGTTTCGGGGCTGCAGTCGCGGGGGTGGCTGGGGGAGCCTTCTTCCAGGTGACGTCCGGGATCCCGCTACGCGCGTTGGCCGCGCGGGCGATGACAAAGAGCAGATCGGACAACCGGTTCAAGTACTTGAGGATCTGGGGACGCACTTTCTCTGTGCGCGCCAGGGTTACCGTGCGCCGCTCCGCCCGGCGACAGACCGTGCGCGCGACATGCAGCGCCGCCGCGATGCCGTTTCCGGCCGGCAGGATGAACTCGCGCAGCGTGGGCAGCATCTCCTGATAGAGGTCGATGACCCCCTCAAGAACGCTGACTTCCTGGTCGGTGATGGCCGGGGCGCCCTCTTTCACCGGAGGGGTGGCCAGCTCCGCGCCGAGGTCGAACAGCCGGTGCTGGATGCGGTCGATGACTGCTTCGAGGTCGGGTTGGACGACCATGCTCCGGGCGACGCCCAGGTGCGCGTTGAGCTCGTCAACCGCGCCGTAAGCCTCGACGCGCAGGTGGTCCTTGGGCACACGCTGGCCGCCGATGAGCCCGGTCTCACCGGCATCCCCGGTGCGGGTGTAGATGCGCGGCCCTGCGGTTGCCGCGGCCCGACCTTTCCGGCGTCCCCGTCCTCCCCGCCGTCCGCGACGCCGTGCCGCGCTCACTCCGTGCTGCCGCCCGCCGCCACCGCCTCCCGCGCCGAGACCCTGCTGGCCAGGTGGTCGACGAGCCAGTTCACAATCAAACGCAGCCGCTCCACGCGGTGAGCGGGTTTTCCAATACGCGAGAGGTCGTGGCTTTCGTGTGGGAACCGCACGAACACCACTTCGCGGCGGAGCTTCTTCAGCGCGGCGAAGAGTTGCTCGCCTTCCGGGATCGGACAGCGCAGGTCCATCTCGCTGTGCAGGATCAACAGCGGGGTCCGGATGTTCGCGACAAACGCGAGCGGTGAGTGCTCCCAGTACCACGTCGGCGATTCCCATGGGTCCCCTGGAAACTCCCAGAACCCCTTCATGTAGGCCAGGTCGCTCGTCCCCCACTGGCTGAGGTGGTTGCTGATCGAGCGCATCGTCACCGCGGCTTTGAAGCGGTCGGTATGCCCGATCACCCAGTTCGTCATGAAGCCGCCGTAGCTGCCGCCCGCCACGCCCAGGCGCTCGGTGTCGATGAACGGATAGCGGGCGATGGCGGCGTCGAGCCCGCGCATGATGTCTTCGTAGTCCTTACCGCCCCAATCGTGGTGCGTCGCCGCCGTGAAGCGCTGTCCGTAGCCCTGACTGCCGCGCGGGTTAGTGTAGACGACGGCGAATCCCTGCGCGGCCAGCAATTGAAACTCGTGGAAGAACGCCTCACCGTACGCGCTGTGGGGCCCGCCGTGGATCTGCAGCACCGTCGGATAGCGCCCGTCTTCCCGGAATTCTACCGGACGCATCACCCATGCCTCGACCGGCCACGCGTCGGCGCCTTCGTACATGAAGCGCTCCGGGATGCTGAGGGCGATGCCATCCAGCAGTTCCCGGTTGACCATGGTCAGCCGCTGCTCGCGCACCTGCGTGCCGCTGATACGCGCCGACCACAGATCGCCGGGAGTAAGGGGGTCGGACACAGCAAGCACCGCCGCCTCCCTCGTCTTACTGAAACCCCAGCCGTAGATCTCGCGGCGGGCTGAGGTGAGCACCGTGACGTTTCCTGTTTGTACATCCACGACGCCGAGGGTGTTCCCTGCGCCTTCCGCGATGAGCACAAGGACGCGTCGCCCATCCGGCGTCCACAGCGGGCCGCCGACCTTGGGATGCGCGCGCATGTCGTTGATGATATGGTGCACGAGACTGCGGTCGAACTGCGCCGTCACGTTTCTGGCCGCCCCGCCCGCTGATGGGACGATCCAGAGGCTTGTGTTCGTGGCGCTCACGTAGCTGTTGTCATGCCCGAGGTAGGCGATCAGGGAACCATCAGGGGACCAGGCCGGTAGCGAGGAGGGACCCGCAGACTGGGTAAGGCACTTGGGGTCTTCGCCGCTCACCGGGAACACCCACACGTCGGTGACGTTCGTGTAATCGGCCTCGCTGGTGCGGTTGCTGATGCACGCGAGCGCGCGTCCATCCGGCGACCAGGCCGGATCGACATGGTCGAAGTCGTCTGACGTGAGCTGGCGGATCTCTCCGCCGGTTGCCGGGACCGTGAACAGGTGCTTGTACCGGCCGTCCCAGTAGCCTTCGCCGTCGAACTTGTAGCGGACGCGCGTAATCACCTTGACATCACTCTTGTCCGCTTTCGGCTGGTCCGGCTTACCGACAAAGGCCAGCGTCCGCCCGTCCGGCGACCAGGCCACCTCGGAAGGGCTGTTGGTGCCCGCCGTGACCTGGCGCGCCTCGCCGCCGTCGGCAGGAATCACGTAGATCTGCCTGGGTTTCTTCGCGCCGGGTTCGCCGCCGGTCGCCGCGCCACGATCGGAGAGGAACGCGATCCACGTGCCATCCGGAGACCAGCGAGGCTGACTGTCCTGATGATTCCCGGCGGTGAACTGTCTGGCAGGCCCGCCATTCAGTGGCGCCACCCACAGGTGTGAGCGATAGGTGTCACCCTCGCGGTCCGCAATTTTCTGCACGAAGAGAACGCGCGTCCCATCGGGAGACACTTGCGGGTCGCTGATCCACTTCAGCGAGAGCAAATCGTCGGTTGTGATCTTGCGCTTCTCCATATCTTATGCCTTCCTCGATCGTCTGACGCTTCCTCCGCCCTACCGGCCGTACGCGAGACGCTCCACCAAAATTGCCGGCAGACCCGCCGCGACCATCTTCTCCTGCGTCTTCTCGACAGGATACGGCAGTCGCACCAGGGTCGCCACGGCGGCTTCCTCATCCAGCCAGAGGTACGCTGCGCGGGGATCGCCATCTCGCGGCTGACCGACGCTTCCGGCGTTGATGATGTACCGGTCCGTGGGCCGCAGGGCCAGTGGTTCGTCCGCCGGCAACGGCGACGCCGTCACGCGCTCGCCATCGTGGACGAAGACGCCCGGCACGTGCGTGTGCCCCACCAGGCACAGGCGGAACTCCGCCGCCTCAAAGCATGCCCCGGCAATCACCGCATCGATGATGTACTCCTCAACGGGATCGCGAGGACTGCCGTGTACGGCAAGAAACGCCGGCCGCCGGAGATCCTGCGGCAGCTCGTCCAGATAGCGGCGCACATCATCGGTGAGCTGCTCGCGTGTCCACAGGATCGCCGCTCGTGCGTAGGCGTTGAAGGTCGAGATATCCAGACGATCGACCGCGGCCCGATCGTGGTTGCCGACGACGGCGCCGGCCAGCCGGGGACGCACCCGCTCCACGCAGGCGACCGGGTCCGGGCCGTAGCCGACGAAGTCGCCCAGACAGATCAGCTCGTCCGGCCCGCGCGCTTCGATGTCGGCGAGGACGACCTCGAGCGCTTCGAGGTTGGCATGGATGTCCGAGATGACGGCGTACCGCATGCAGGATAAATCAGGGAAGGCTGGGCGTGGGTGGCCGCGTAATCTTTCGAAGGTAGCGGGCCATCACCGTCAAGCCCACGGCGAAGGCCAGCACCGGCGCGAGCCACAACGCAAGGCCCGCCCCGCGCTTCGGAGGGGCGGCCAGCACTGACTCCCCAAACTGGGAGACGAAGAACGCCAGGATCTGCTCGCGCGACTGCCCGGCCGCCACGCGTTCACGGATTTGCGTCCGCATCTGGATCGCCAGAGGTGAGTTGGACTCCGCCACCGTCTGGCCCGCGCAGACCAGGCACATAAGCTCGCCGGCGATGGCATCGACCTGGTCTTCCAGCGTTGGCGCCGCGGCCGCGGGCACAGATCCAGCGAGGAGGACGACGAGTACGGCGCAAACAAGGGGCATCACGGCTTGCTTCGGGGCCGCGCGAAAGGCTTCCTGTACCCGCAACTCGAACCTCTCGCCGTAAGCGCCGTGTCGCTGAGTTTCTCGACCTTCTCACCGCTGCGTCCATGGATCCCGGCGCCGATTCGACGTAACGCCCGGATCGACGTTATTGCCGCGGCCTTCTTCGGCCTCTTCGGTGGCTTCACCACGCCCTTTATCCCCTTCATGGCTGTGCGGCTGGGCGCCACCTCCCTCGAGGTCTCACTGGTCGTGGCCTCGCAGGGGATCGTGCTGCTCCTGTCGCTGTGGTTCGCCAATCTGATCCGCGCGCGCCACCCGTTGCGGCTCGTGGTGATCCCCGCGTTCATAGCGAGAGCGCTGTTCCTCCTGATGCCGGCCGTGCGGACGCCTGAAGCATACATTGCGGTCGTCGTGGGTTGGTACGCCATCGGCTCCATCAGCACGCTCGGGTACGCTCAGGTCATGCAGGCAGTCTACCCTGCGGAGATCCGCGGCCGGATCATGGCGGTCGTGCGGATCGGAATGGCGCTCACCTGGATCGCGGCATCGCTGCTGGGCGGGAGCGTGATGCAGGTCGTCCCGTTCCAGTGGGTGTTCGCCGCGGGCGGCGTCTTCGGGATGGTGAGCTCGCTGATCTTCAGCCGGATGCGTCTCCCAAGCGACGTCCCCATGGAGGGGCGCATCGATCTCTCGCACACCCGGGAGATCCTGCGCGCGGACCGGCGCTACCGGCGCTTCTTGATGGGACTGCTCGTCTACGGGTTCGGTGCCTGGTTCTTCGGGCCGGCCATCCCGATCTTGCTCGTGGACGTGCTCAAGGCCACGAGCTTCCAGGCCGGACTGCTCGGGGCGATGGCGTCGGGCACCTGGATCTTCTCGTATTACTATTGGGGCCGTATGATCGACCGCCGGACTGCGACCCGGGCCATGACCGTCATCCTGTTCATCGGCGCCGTGACGCCGGCCATCTACCTCGTCTCCACCAACGCGTGGATCGTCCAGCTCGCGGGCATCACGGAAGGCCTGACCTCAGCGGGATTCGATCTGGGCTGGTTGACCGCGGTGTTGGAGTACGCTCCCCCTGGACAGGTTCGGCACTACGTGGCGATCTTTAACACGCTCGTGGGGGTGCGCGGCGCCACCGCGCCGTTCCTCGCCGGCGCGCTCATTCCCCTGATCGGGGTGCGCGCGGTGTTTGCGATTTCGGTCGTCCTGACCCTGACGGGAGCGCTGATCCTGCGGACCGTGGCCCAACGCGAGCCAGCCAAAAAGGCATGAGCAGAGCGGCGAGCGCGGCAGCGTTCCGACGCCACTGCTGCACGTCCAGGTACCGTTCGCCCAACCGCACCCGCTCGCGCGGCACCGGCTCGTAGAACCTTGCCCAGAACGCATCCTCGGCGTCTTCCAGGAGGGTAATCTGCCGGCCGGATACACGCACGTCAAGCCGGCACTGCCCGGGCATGCGGACCACCCACGCGTCCTGCGCGCCGAAGTCGCGGCGGAGGATGTCGCGCAGCTGATCGATGAGGCGCTGTTGTTTGGGCCAGACGGGCGCGCTCAGCCCATCAATCTCCGCTTAAGGTCATCGAGAAATGCCCCGAGATAGGCCGCCCCGATCCGGTCGGGATCCCGGCTGTCAATCAGTGCGTCCCGGTCGAGATCCAATGTCGCGGCGATGTCGTCGACCATCGGCCGCAGCGTCTGGATATACGTCTGCACATGCTTCTGGCCGGACCGCGTATGCGGCACGGGAACAACGAAGCCACGCTTTCGAGTGCCGGGGGACATCAGCCGAACCATCCGCATCGCTCACCTCGTGAGGGACTGGGGTTGCTGCGAAATTTCCGCCACTGTAGGGGACGCCAGCCGCTGAAAGTCGCGAAACGCCACCGTCATCGTCTCGCGGTGGGTGCCGGCGTTGAAGACGATCTTCGGATCATCGGTCAGGGCGCGATCGACCACGACGGGGACGTCGTACAGGTTCGTGAACACCGGCATCGCCCCAACCTCGCAGTCCGGGAACAGGTGGCCGAATTCCTCCTCACGCGCCAGCCGCGCGTCCTTCGCCCCCAGCGCCGCCTTGAGCTTGGACATGTCGACACGTTGGGGAGCGGGCAGTACCAGGGCCGTGATCTTGCCGTCGACGTTGGCAATCACGACTTTGGCCACGAACATACCGGGGACGTGCTCGACCGCCGCCACTTCCTGCGCGGTGTACACCTCGGGGTGCGAGGTTGTCTCGTATTTTACCCCGTTCTCTTTGAAGAACTGTTCGAGCCGCTCACGACAGGTCACGACTCTCGCCTCTCTCCCCCATTACCTCCCGAATGCGCCGGTCGTGTAGGCGCGGGCGAGGAGGGCCGCCTGGGTCAGGCAAAGGAGGGCGAGAGCGCGGGGTTCGCGACTCCGGGTCGGGTCGCGCAGCACCGATCGCCGCAGAAATCCCGCCGGACGCAGCCCGAATTGGACCGCGGCCGCGGCGACGACGAGGATGCCGTAGAGAAAGTGGAGGGGAGCGCGGGGGCGGCCGCCCCCGAAAGTAAGCAGGATCCCGGCCGCAGCTTGAAGCGCCACAAGCGCCACAACGACGAGCGTGGCCGTCCAAAAGAACGCGCTCAATCGCGTGCGGCGCAGATCCGCCGCAAGCGCCCACGCCGCCAGGATGGCATTTCCCACGATTACGAGGGTGATCAACGCGGGGTAGGCGTGGAACACGACGAGACGCACTCCGACGGGAACGTTCCACACCCGCCAAAGACGCCCCTGCTATTAGGACTCTTGCGCTAGACGGGAGAGAGGAGACCTTCCTCGCGCAGTTGCTCCAAAATCTGTTGCATCTTGGCGAAGTCCCGGAAGCCGGTCGTGAATTGCTCGTGCGTCTTGTAGCCGATCTCGACGAATTTGTTCAAGGTAATGAAGAAGGCGTACTGGACCGTGGACGCGAGCGTATCCGGAGCGTCGCGATTCTTGTCAAGGTTGAGATCGATGATGTCGATCCGCGGCAGGAAGTCGCCCTCCCGGCGGCCGGCTTTGGCCTCGGTGGTCAGGAGATCTTGGAGGTTCTTGGTGGCCACCCAGTCCTTGCTGAAGACCATTGCCACGTCCAGGTCGTACTCCAGGTCGCCCGACCCGACGCTGTGGTGCATCGTGGGACGCGTGAACTCCGACATCTCCTCAGCGGGACGCTCGTCCAGCCGGCACCCTTCCTTGTCCAGGGGGGAGATGGCGAAGACCGGGCAGCCGAGCTCCAGACTCATGTCGGCCAGCTTCCCCGAGATGAGGTCGGTGCGGGCCTTCTGATCGTGCACCTGTTCCTCCAGCGGGACGCGCTGCAGGTAGTCGATGAAGATGACGCATTCATCCGTCTGAAAGAGATGCATCAGGTTGTGGGCCCGAGCCCGGATATGCTCCACGGTGTCGTTCCGGCCGCCTTCAATGAGGAACAGCGTCCCGAGCCCCGGCTTCATCTTGGCCCAGGCATCCTTGACGCGTCCCTGAATGCGCGGCGCTGAGGCGTCTGCGGTGAGCAGCACGGCCGGGTTCACGAGCGCCTCTCGGCCGAGCAGGCGCGAGAACAGCACGCGGCTCGTCTGTTCCCAGGAGTAGTAGAGGACCGGAACCTTGTATTTGGATGCCACCGAGTTGGCCATCTCGAGCCCGAAGTTGGTCTTGCCGCGCCGCGGGGCGCCGGCCAGGCCGTAGTAGAATCCGCGGCGCAGGCCCGAAATCGCCTCGTTCAGCCGGTCGAACGGCGAGATGTCGTAGCCCAGGGT
>JAIBHM010000071.1 GCA_020028535.1 Armatimonadota bacterium
TGGGCTTCGTCTTGCACGACAAAGGATTTAATCGCCTGGACGGTGGCCGCTGAGAGGACGACGGCGAGTCCCACCGCGATCGCCGCGCTCACGAACGTAAAGCGCTGGAGCAGCGTCAGCCT
Source organism: Armatimonadota bacterium (assembly GCA_020028535.1). Classification (GTDB taxonomy): domain Bacteria; phylum Sysuimicrobiota; class Sysuimicrobiia; order Sysuimicrobiales; family Kaftiobacteriaceae; genus Kaftiobacterium. The sequence continues at coordinate 123 of JAIBHM010000071.1, forward strand.
GGCCCGTGACTTGGGCATGTGTCAGGGGCATGCCCCTCCCCCACTGTGAATAGTCGGCCGCCGAAATTTCGCGGCTGGTACGGTTCTTGCTCCAAATCAAGACCATCATGCCCCGTCGGGTCGCCACCCCTGTGCTGGCTGCATGTGTGGTTGTGCTCCTCTGGGTGACGGTTCCACCCGACATCATTCGGTTTCTTCTCCGCAGCCCGATCGTGCTGAGCCGCGACCTGATTTCGACTATTCTGCGGGCGTTCGCTCCCGCACCGAAGCCTGTCCCCACAGGGTCGCCGTTCGCCGACATCCCGGGATCTGAGGTAGGAAGTGGCATCGGGCCGGCTTCAACCCCTACAGGCGTGCCGCCGGCGGTCGTCAAGCCGTCCAGTACCAGTGCGCCGCTCGACGCATCCACGCGGGCCCCTTCACCCACGCAGGGGGGGTCACCCGCGCCGGGCGTCACTTCTCCGCAGGACTCATCGGAAGGGTCGGAGCCCGAAGATTCATCCCCTTCCCTGGAGACGCCTGAGCTTCCGGAAGTGGATGTTTCGCCGGTGGAAGAGGTCGTGGAAGATTTGGAAAACATAGTGGAAGAGACCCTTCCCGGAGTTTCGGCTCCCGAGGTTCCCGAGGCCGAGCTTCCCGGCGGCCTGTCGGAAGTCGAGCCGCCAGAAGTTGAGCCGTCGGAGCTTCCGGGGGTCAATGAGCTTCCAGACCCAGGCGACCTGCCGGATCCGACGGAACCGCTCCCGAGTGTAGAGCTGCCAGAGCTCCCCTAGCTAGCGATACCTCCCTAACTGCTGCAGCGCAATCGGCCGCAAACGCCCGCGCCACGCTCACCCGCTTCTTCATGCCTCCAGAAAGCTGGAACGGATACGCGCCGGCGAACCGGGTCAGGCCGACCTTCTCGATATAGCCACCAACCGTACGCGTCACGTCCGGCCCCGGGGCGCTGCGGAGGCGCAGGCCATAGCCGATGTTCTCTTCAACGGTCATCCAGGGAAAGACGGAGTCCTCCTGAAAGACCATCGCCGTCAGCGGTTTCCCGCCGTCGGTTCGCGCGATCGACAGTTCGCCCGAAGTGCGGCGCTCCAGACCTGCCATGATCCTGACGAGTGTTGTCTTGCCGCACCCGGATAGGCCGAGCAACACAAAGAACTCCCCCTCGCGGACGCTTAGGTCCAGGAGAGGGCGGTCACCGACCCATAGCGAGCCGGGAAAACTTTCGTAAGGTTCCTGATCACGATCTTGTCCACGGGTCCTTGCGTCTTCTCGATCCGTCTCCGGCAATCCTAGGAGCCGGGCTAGATAGCCAGAAGAGAAGGCATGATGCGGACGACCACCAGGACAGAAGCGGCATGGCGGCGACGGTTTCGCGCTCCGAGCTTCGCCGCTCTCCCCGTGTGGGCCAAGGACGCGCCGCACCGCATCCTTTACGGCACGAATGCTCCCGGGAAGTGGGAGCTGTTTGCCTGGGACCGGACCACGGGGCTGCACCGTCAGGTGACCGACCGTCCAACCGGTACACAGCCCGGGGCCGGCCGAATTCACCCATCGGGCCGCACGATCTGGTGGTTTGACGATGAGAAGGGAAGCGAGTTCGGGCGGTGGGTGATCGAGCCGTTCGAGGAGCCGGGAAGCCGTTCCGTCGTGCCCCTTCCTGCCGGACATTCGGCAGGCGCTGCTCTGGGCCGGCGATTCGCGGTGATCGGTCTCTCTGCGGAGACGGGAACAGAGATTCATCTCGTCTCTCCATCGGGTGACGATGCGGTCATCTATCGCCACCGGGAGCCTGCCTGGGTCGTCGACATCTCACGCGACGAGACGTTGATCGCGGTCAACCACTCAGAAGGTGGAGACATCATGCATCCGGCCGTCCGAATCTTGGATCCAGGCGGGCGCACGATCCGTGATCTTCAGGACGGGCCACGCCGAGGGCTCAGGATCCGGGAGTGGTCCCCGGTCGATGGAGATCCGAGGTTGATCATCCAGCACCAGCGGCGTGAGATGGCGCAGCCGCTGATTCTCAACGCGCACACAGGCGAAGTCACCGACCTCGATCTCGGACTTCCGGGCGAAGTCGCTGCGAGCTGGTATCCTAACGGGTCTGCGGTTCTGTTGTGGCACGATTATCGGGGCCGAACCGAGCTCTACCGGTTCGACCTAGCCAATCGAGACATGAACAAGCTCGAGTTCGAACCCGGGACGTTTGGGCAGGCGCGTGTTCACCCCAGCGGCGAGGTCTGGTACATGTGGACGAACGCACGCGTGCCGATGGAAGTGCGCGCCGGCGATCGAGTGCTGCTGCGGCCTCCAGGCGATCCTGCTCCTCCCGGGGTTGCATACACGGACCACATGATTGGTGCCGTGCATGTGTTTGTCGCGGAGCCATCCTCGCCGAGACCGCATCCGACCATCTTCCTCGTACACGGCGGTCCCGAGGCGCAAGACCGCGATCAATTCTCCGCCCGAGTGCAGGCATGGGTGGATCACGGCTTCGCCGTGTTGCTTGCGAACTACCGCGGCAGCTCCGGATACGGACGGCTCTGGCGGGATGCCATCCAGGGGAATCCCGGCTTCACGGAGCTAGAGGATATCGTCAGGGTTCGGGAGTGGGCAGTGGGTAGCGGTCTCGCCGATTCCCGGCGCACCGTGCTCGCCGGCAGTTCGTGGGGCGGGTATCTGACGCTGCTGGGATTGGGGAGGCATCCGGAGTTGTGGTCACTCGGGATCGCCTATGTGCCGGTTGCGGATTGGCTGGCGGCTTACGAGGATGAGATGGACCACTTGAAGGCATACGATCGGGCGCTCTTCGGCGGGCCGCCTGAGCAGATGCGGGAAAGCTACAGGCTGCGATCCCCGATCACATACGTCGAACACGTGCACGTCCCGGTCATGATCCTGGCCGGAGACAACGATCCGCGCTGCCCCATCCGTCAGATCGAGAACTATGTCACGCGGCTACGCGAGCTCGGCCGAAGCCATGAATTCTACCGGTATGACGCCGGGCACGGTGCCTTGGTTGTCGACGAGGCGATCCGGCAGACGGAACTGGGCATCGGCTTTGCGGCGCGGCATCTCGGCACCCGCCCGCCTCAATAACCTCTTCGCGCCAGCGTACGCCACCCTTCGACCAAACCGCCGGGAAACGCGAGCACGATGATGATAAAGAGGATGCCGAAGATGAGGACGTGCACTTCCAACAGGCGAAAGGCCAGCGCCTCGCGCAACATCAGGAAGAATGCCGCGCCGAGCGGCGGTCCCCACAGTGCGCCCACCCCGCCAAGAAACGTGATCAGGAGGGCATCGAACGTCCACAGCGGGCTGAACGCGAACTGCGGGTAGAAGCTGACGTGATAGAACCCGAACACCCCTCCGGTCAGGCCGGCCAGCGCGCTACTGACGACGAACGCGAGCAATTTGTGGCGGAACGCGTGCACACCGCTCGCCTCCGCGACCGCTTCGTCTTCGCGGACCGCCGCGAGGCCGTACCCAAAGCGGGATCGGCCGAACCTCCACGCTGCCAGCATCGTGAGCAGGGCCGCCCCGAGCGCCAGGTAGTAGCGGGGCGCGAGGTGATACCCTGCCAGGGCGCGCGCTGGAAGCGTGGAGACTTCGGGGAACACGTTGCCCGCGGTGATCCGGAGGATCTCGGCGACGGCCAGCGTGCCGATCGCGAAGTACGGTCCATGCAGGCGCAGTGAAGGGGCCCCGACGATGAGTCCGGCAAGTGAGGCACCTGCAGTACCGGCCAGCAGCGCCAGCACCAGCGGGACTCCTTTGAGCCAGAGCATCCGTGTCACCAGGGCGCCCAGACCAAAGAAGGCGGCGTGTCCAAGGTTCACCTGACCGCCGAACCCACCGAGCAGATTCCAGCTCTGCGCGAGCGCTATATAAAGGAGGATCAGGAAACCCCAGGTGAGCAGGCTGCGGCTTGAGGTGAACAGCGGAACAGCCCCCAGAACGACCACCCCACACGCGATCAGCGCCGGCGGGACAAGTCGGGGTACGGTCATGACCGGGCAAACAGACCCTGCGGGCGCGCGCTGAGGACAATGAGAAAGATCGCCAGGCCGACGACTTCGCGGTAGGCGTTGCCGAAGAGGAAGCCGCTCATCGACTCCACCACGCCCAGGAACACGCCCGCCACGAACGTGCCGAAGATGTTCCCCATGCCGCCCAGCACGATGACGATCAGCGCCTTCAGTGTCCAGTGCAACCCGATCGCCGGACTGATCGCCTCCGAGACGCTTACCAGCGCCCCCGCGACCCCGGCCAGCGCGCTGCCCAGGCCGAATGCGATGAGGTACACACGGCCGATCGGAATTCCCGCCAGCGCTGCACCCTGCTCGTCTTCGGCAGTCGCTCGGATCGCTGTTCCCTGACGCGTGTGGGTGAGGAACAGGTGCAGGCCGCCCAGCACGACGAACGCGAGCACCAGGGCCGCCAACCGCGAGAGCGGAACGACCACGCCACCCAACGCAAGGACTTCGCCGGCGTAACTCGGCGTGACGGCGCGCTCATCCGCCTCCCAGGCCAGGATCGCCAGAGTCTGCAGCACCAGCGCGAGCCCGAAGCCGATCAGGATGGAGTTCTTGATCTTGTGTTCTTCAGTGAAATGGATGAGGCGCCGGAAGAGGACCCAGAACAGCCCCGCCCCTACGATGAACAGCGCCGGGCCGGCAACCAGGACAGAAACGAACGGATCCAACCGCCAGAGCGTAAACAGCCAGATGCTGACGTAGCCGCCGAGCATGATCAGCTCGCCGTGCGCCACGTTGAGCATCGTGAGGACGCCGAAGACGAGGGACAGGCCCACGGCCCCGAGCCCGTAGAGCCCGCCGATCAGCAGACCGAAGACGGCATTCTGAACGTGGATACTCGTCACGCGTCGAACCCCGCCCGTGCGGATCGTGTCCCGAGATACACTTCGATGACCTCGGGCCGCGACAACGCCTCGCCCGGCGTACCCTCTACCACCCGCCGGCCGGAGTTCAGGACGACGACGCGGTCACACAGCGCGCGAACGGCGCGGACGTTGTGCTCGACGATCACAAGCGTGATGCCCACCTTGCGGATGGTCCGGAGGAGGCTGAGCGCGGTATCTACTTCTGTGGGATTGAGCCCGCTCAGTGGTTCATCCAGCAACAGCACGATCGGCTGGGTGGCAAGCGCGCGGGCAATCTCCAGCCGCTTGCGCTCTGTCAGCGTAAGACGCGTCGCGAGCATCTGCGCCTTCCCGCGCAGCCCGACCAGATCCAGGAGACGCAGACTGTCGCTACGCGCGGCGGAAAAATCGGCGCGCTCCCGGCCATACAGGCGCGCCACAAGCACGTTGTCGGCCGCCGAAAGGTTGCGGAGCGGCCGAACGAGCTGAAACGTCCGCGCAATCCCAAGACGAGTGCGGGTGCTGGGCGGGAGGCGTGTGATGTCGCGCCCGGCGAGACGGACGCGGCCCGCGTCGGTGCGGAGCGCCCCCGCGATCAGGTTGAGGACGGTCGTCTTGCCCGATCCGTTTGGGCCCACCAGCCCCAGGATCTCGCCTTCGGCGACCGTGAACGAGACATCGATGACCGCGCGCAGGCCGCCGAAGGTCTTGGTCAGACCCTCGGCCGCCAACAACCTCTGACGATCACCGCTCACGCCAGGGGCGCGCCGGATATTGGAAGGGCACTGCGCCCATCTCCTTCGGCCAGACCAGCTGCTGCGTCCCGTTCTGCCACTGCACCACCACGAAGGGCTGCGCGCCGGTGCCGTCCGCTCGGAATCGGACGGGCCCCACCACGGTCTGGATGTTCGTCGCCGCCATCGCGTCGCGGATGGCCAGAGGATCGAGCCGGCCCGCGCGCTGGATGGCATCCGCGACGACCTGGACGCAGGCGTAGCTTGGGCCGGTGATCACATCGGCCGGCCGGCCGAAGCGCTGCTGGTGCTTGGCGTTGAGCTCCGCCACGCCGGGGGCGCGGAAATTGAAATGCCAGCCCGGAGTCAGCAGCACGTAGTCGCCGTCCTTCCCCAGCGCCTGGGTCCAGGAAGGGGCGTCCGGGGCGCGGATCATCAGCACGACCCGGGGATTGAAGTCGAGTTCTTTCATTTGCCGCATGATGGCGAGTCCGTCCGGCGGCGTGGGCAGCGACAGGACCGTTTCCGCTCCCGCGGCCTTCGCGCGCAGGATGACGTCGGAGAAGTCCCGCGTCCCCACCGTGTACTCGGCGGAGAACACCACCTGATAGCCGTTCTCGGTCGAGCGCGAGGTCCAGAGGCGATCCAGCTCACGACCCCAGTCCGTGCGCTCTGCGAAGATGGCTACACGCCGGGGCCGCTGATCTGCGGGGATCGTGCCGTTGAGGAACCGGTAGATGCCCGTGGCGATGTCGGGGGATTTTATGAATGGCGAGAACAGGTATTTGAAGCCCTGCTGGTGGACGGAGTGGAGCGCGAAGGCGACGCCGCAATAGGGGATGCGGTTCTTCTCGGCCACCGCCGCGGCCGCGGCGTGCAGGTCGCTGCCAAACCCTCCCAAATAAGCGACGACGCCTTGCGTGGCCAGGGCTTCAAGCCGGCTCACCGTCTGGGTGGGGTTCGACTCGTCGTCAAGCATCACGAGCTCGAGGGGCATGCGCCGGGTGCCGACCTGCACCCCTCCGCGGGCGTTGATGTCCTCGACCGCGATCTCGTATCCCGCTTTGACCTGGGCACCGCCACTGGCGAACCGTCCCGTGAGCGGGACGACGGCGCCGAGCCGGATCGTCCCGGACGGCGCGCCGGCGCTTTGCGGAGCGATCAACGCCAGGGTCAGTCCGGCGATCAGGGCAATTACGGCAAATCTCTGCATCTCTCCACCTCCGAGCTTCCGCGGGTTGTGTTGGGTTGTACTATCGCCACACTTCGCGTGCCGTATCGACCACGAGACCGAGCTTCGCCCACTGATCTTCTTCAGTCAGCAGGTTGCCTTCCATCGTCGACGCAAAGCCGCATTGCGGGCTGAGGGCCAGGTTCTCCAGCGGCACGTAGCGCGCCGCCTGCTCGACCCGGCGGATAAGGTCGCGCTTCGATTCCAATTGGGGCCGCTTGCTGCTCACCAGGCCGAGGACCACGGTCTTTCCCCGCGGGACGAACCGGAGAGGCTCGAACGAGCCGGAGCGCTCGTCGTCGTATTCCAGGAGGAAGCGGTCCACCTGCAGCGTGCCGAACAACTTCTCGGCGATCGGGTCGTACCCGCCCTCCGCATACCACTGGCTGCGGTTGTTGCCACGGCACAGGTGAATCGCGAGCGTCACCCCAGGCCGGCGGGCCCCCTCCAGAGATGCGTTGTCCGCCCTGACCGCCTCGTCCAACGCAGCGTCCGGCTCGACGCCCATCTCATTGCGCACGTAAGCACGCCACTTCGGATCGATGTAGTAGCTATAGCGCGGCGCGTCGATCTGAATGTAGTGAACTCCCTCCGAGGCCAGGGCCCGGATCTCGGCGCTCATGATCGGCACGATATCCCACAAGAGGGCGGAGTGGCTCGGGTAGATCCGGTCGGTGATGCCGCCTTTGAACGCGATCGCAGGGAACTGGTTGGCACTGGGCAGGGTCATCTTGATCGGGCCGGGGCTGTGGGCTTCGAGGAATGAACGCTCGTGTTCGGTCATCCGGTGGATCTGCCGGAGCTTGCCCGTGACGATGCCCGTCACGCTGCTTACGGCGACTCCCGCGCCTCCGCCTGCCCACGAGCGGGCCACCGCGTCGCCGAGGTCAAAACCCTCGCAGGCATCAACCAAGTCACTCATGAAGTTGCGGCGGCGCAGTTCCCCGTCGGTGAAGATGCGAAATCCCAGCTCTTGCTGCCTGGCCAGCACGCGCAGGATATGGCGGTCCTCAATTGCGCGGAGACGATCAAGATCCGCCCCGGCGCTTCGCGCGTCCAGCAGTTCTGCGGGACGCAGAAGACTCCCCACCTGGTCGGCGCGGTACGGTCCACCCATGCTCGTGCACCCTGATCCGAGGGAATTTTGCGACAGTATTCGCCCCCGGCGCTGTGAACTCATGCCGGCCCGCTACCGCCATAAGAGGTCGCTAGCGCAAGGCTACGATGAAGTTGAACGTGGCGATCTTACCCTCAGGCGCATCGCGCATTGTCACGACAAGCGCGGGATTGAAGATGCCGTCGCGGGCATTTTGGGCTTCCCCGGGCACGTAGAGCTGCGTGGTGAGGGTGGGGCCGTTGGGCGCCCGGACTTTGACGTGGATGTGGCGCGTACGGCCCGTATAGAGACCGGGCATGACCGTCTCCAGGTAATAGACCCCGGCATTGTCGGTGAACTGATGACCGCGCATCCGGAAGCCTGTGTTGTCGTACTCTCCTCGATCATCGGCCTGCCAGAAGTCGAGCCACGCCCCGGGAACCGGCCGGCAGTCCGGTGAGAGGACGTACCCGGTGACGATCAGCTTCGTGCCACCCATCCCCTGTTCGACCAGGGACGTGCGCTGCGGTGTATTTGCCTTGTAGAATGGGCCTTCTGTCTGTGACGGCGTCGCCCGGGCCGGTGCC
>JAIBHM010000233.1 GCA_020028535.1 Armatimonadota bacterium
GTAGGAGCGGCCGAGGTCCCCATGCGCCAGGCGGCTGATGAAGCGCGCGTACTGCACCGCGATCGGCCGATCGAGGCCCAGCTCGGCGCGGATACGAGCCACCGTCTCCACCGTGGCGCTGCGCCCCGCGATCATGCGCGCGGGATCGGCCGGCAGCGCGTATAGCAGAACAAACGTAATCAGGGTGATCCCGAGCAGGATGAAGACCGACTGCGTGAGCCGGCCGAGGATGTAGCCGCTCATGCGCGTCCCCGCAGCGTCGGATCGACGGCATCCCGCAGCGCATCTCCGACAAGGTTGAACGCGAGCGACGTCAGCAGGATGCCGATCCCGGGGAACGCCACCAGCCACGGCGCTTCCAGGAAGTACGATTGGCTCTCGTTGATCGTCCCGCCCCATGACGGTGTCGGCGGGCGGACGCCCACGCCGAGGAAGGAAAGTGAGGCCTCGAACATCACCGTCGTCGAGATGCCGAGCGTCCCCCACACCAGGAGGGTGGGCAGCAGATGCGGGAGCAAGTGCTTCCAGAGGATCCGTGAGGTGGGCACCCCGAGCACGCGCGCGGCGTCGATAAACTCGCGCTGGCTGATCGCGAGCACCTGGCCGTAAACGATGCGCGCGATCCACACCCAGTTCACCATGGCGATGACGAGCGCGACGATCCACAGGCTCGGGCGCAGGATCGCCGCGAGCGCGATGGCCAGGATCAGGGCGGGGAAGGCCATCATCATGTCCGTGAAGCGCATGAAGACCGTCGCGGTCCAGCCTTTGAAGTATCCGGCGACCGTCCCAAACAGCGTCCCGATGGAGAGCGCCGCGGCGTTCGCGGCCACGCCGATCAGAAGCGACACCCGCGCCCCGTAGATGAGCCGGGAGAACAGGTCGCGCCCCAGCAGGTCAGTGCCGAGCCAGAACCGCGCGTTGGGTGGAAGCGGCCGCCCGTCGATCGTCAGCCCGTCAGAAAACTGTTCGGCCGGATTGTTGCGCGCCACCCACGGCGCGAAGACTGCCGCGGCGATGAGGAGCCCGATGACGAGCAGGCCGAAGACGGCGGAGGGACTGCGTTTGACGCGCGACCACAATGTCGGCGCGGGCCGACGCCGCCGCTGTGATGGCTGCAATCCGGTCGATGTCGTTGGGGGAACTGCGGCGACTTCCACGGGAATGACATCAGAATTACTCGGTAGGGCAAGCGCTTCCTCCCGCGTTGTCGCGATGCCGCCGACTATCGATCAGCGCCACAGGGCAGGAATTGAGATGAAACCGGAGGGATGGTGCCGATCTTCCGGAAGCGGTCCCCCATTGCTGATCTCGCCCGCAATGCTGTTGCCCTGAATGGGACCATTGAAGGTTACGTCGGTCTCCTGAAGGGTCGCGGCGAGGTTGTTCCATGCGCGAAGGCCCGCGTGTACCTGCTCGTCCGTCCCGTGGACATCGATGGTGTGAAGAAGAAGGCTGCAGAAGCCAATGGCCAGTTCAATCCGCGCCTCGCGCATCTCTATGTGGAGTACCTGATGATCAACCCTGAGACGCAGCGCAAGAACGCCTACGCGAAGACGCTCACCGATGCGAAGGGGCGCTTCGAGTTCGCGAACCTGCCGGCCGACCGGTATTACTACCTCGTCGCGCAGGCGCTGGGGGGCAGCGTGATGGTGAGCTGGCAGGTGTCGGTCTGGCTGAACGTCAAGGAACGCGTGCAGGTGGTCCTCACGAACACAAACGCCTCCCTGCCGATTTACAACATGGGGGAAGGGGAGGCCGACCCGCTAGCCGCCGAGCGCTTCCGGCTGCAGAGCCGCGGGGAAGGGAAGCTGCCGTAGGGTCCGCTCGATCAGGTCGGCGAAGTGCTTCGCACCCATCGCCGCGAATTCGCGCTGGGCGCGCTCCAGGATCGGGCGGGCACGCTCCGGCTGTTCGAGCATGATCAACGACTCCCCGTACTTCATCAACACAAGCGCGAAATCGATCCGGTAGTCCTTGGTCTCCAGGTGCTCAAGGCTGCGCTGGAACAGCTCTTCGGCTTCCTCGGCCCGTCCCTGCGCGGCCCGCACCTTCCCCAGCGTGGCCCGGTGCGTCGCGAAGCTGATGTCGTCGTAATCGGTGAGCTCCGCCACCGCGCGCTCCGCGAGGTCGGCTGCGGCCAGCACTTCACCCTTGGCGAGCGCGATTTCAGCCATACTGCGCAGGATCATCGGAGATTCGGACTTGATTCCGTGCTGCCGGCGCACCGCCAGAGCTTTGCGAAGTTCCTCTTCCGCCTCCGCAATCTTCCCCTGCCGCAGGTGATGCAGCGCCAGATGGCGTCGGACGCCGCTCTCCTCGATGGGATTCCCGAGCTCCTGCCAGAAGTTGATCACCTGATGGTGCAGCGCCACCGACTCAGCGGAGCGGCCCTGCAAGTGGGCGATGATCGCCAGGCCCATCAGGGCCTTCGCTTCGCTGATGCGCTCGTGATGCTCTCGTCCCAATCGCAGCGCTTCCTCTAACGTCGGTTTCGCCTCTGCCAGGCGGCCCGCGTTCACCTGTGCGCGCCCCATCCACGTCATCGTGCGGGCCAGCCCCATTCCGTCGCCCATCTCCCGATACAGCTCGATAACCTGGCGATAGGCATCCTCGGCGGTCTGCAGGCTGCCGCGCAGATCACTGGTGACGCCGCCCAGCACCTCCAGCGCCTCCGCCTCGCCCAGGCGGTCGCCGAGCCCGCGGAACAACTCCAGGGCCCGGCGCAGCGCCTCGTCAGCTTCCTTCAAACGCCCTTTGTCGGACTCCGCATAGGCGCGGTTCAGCCACGCCCGCGCGACAAGGTCGTCGCGTCCAATCTTGGGCGCGTGCTTCAGCACGGCGTCCGTCGCTTCGAGCACCGCTTTGTAGGCCGGCATCCACTT
>JAIBHM010000234.1 GCA_020028535.1 Armatimonadota bacterium
GCCGCGCTGTTCTACGATCAATTCCGCCGGCACGCCCAGCGCTTCGTCAGCCTGGTCGAGCGGGGCGAAGCGCTACCTACACGTTCCTTCCTCGTCGAGGTCGCCACGGCGCTTGCTGAGCTGTGCGCGGTCGCGCTCACCCTTCCCGACATCGAATCGGAGACCCACACAAAGCCTGACGTCGAGATCGCGACGCCTTCGGTCGTGGAGACTCTCAGGGGCCGGCTGGGAAAGGCCGATGAGCATTGGGAGGTATTCGACCCGACCAAAAAGGATGAACCGCTCAAGAGGAGCCTGGCCGAAGACATCGCCAACATCTATGCTGATCTAAAGCATGGGCTATTGCTGACGGCGCACGGTGCCTCGATCAGCGAAGTCCTCTCGCACTGGCGACAGGCATTCAGCACGCACTGGGGCATGCACGCCACGGGAGCGATGCGGGCGATCTACTGGGCCCTGCACCATGGCGTCCTGGAGACCGAACACACCGCCGAGGCTACTGCGCCCATCCCCACTCCGGCGCATTCCAGGTAATCCCGGAAAAGCCCCCCGGCCTGATGTTTCGCAGGGACTTCTTCGAGGTCGTCAGGTACAGACGGAAGTAAAGCGAGATCACCGGAAGGTCCTCGGCGACGAGCTCCTGCTGCCGGCGCAGCTGCTGAGTGCGCCTGGCCTCGTCTAACTCCTCCGAGATCTGGTCAAGCACGCGGTCATTCTCAGTGTTCCGCCATCCCATGTGGTTCCCGCCCTCGAAGTTGTTGGACTCATTGGGGATCTGGTTGCTGTGGAAGAACGAGCCCAGCGTCGTCGCCCCAAAGAAGGTGGAGTACATCGTCATCTGGTACGTCCGTCTCCGGATCACCGTGCCGATGAGCACGGACGCGGGGACGTTGTTGATCTTCAGGTCGATTCCCACCTGCTTGAGCTGCTGCTGCATGATCACTTCGATCTGCTCGCGGATGGCGTTGCCGGTCGTGGAGATGATGGTGAGTTCGAGGCGCCGCCCGCCGGGCCCGCGAAAGATGCCGTCCGCCCCGGGCGTGAATCCCGCTTCGGTCAGGAGCTGCCTCGCCCGGGCCGGATCATAAGCATACTTCCTGACGTTCGCGTTGTGCGCGGAGTGGGCCGGGGGGAGCCAGGTGTGCGCGACGGGCTGCTTCCCCCCGAACAGCGTGCTGGTGATCTGATCCCGGTCGATCGCGTGCGCGATGGCCTGCCGTACCCGCTTGTCACGCAGGAGCTCGTCATCGAGATTGAGGTTGATCCGCTCCCAGATCAGCCCCTGAGTGTAGTGCGCCGTGGTCTGGGGACTCCGCCGCTCGATGTCCACCATCTGGTCGAGCGAGAAATTGTTCGTGGTGCCGGTCACATCGACGTCTCCGGCGATGACGTTCGCCTGCAGCACCGTGCTGTCCAGAATGAAGCGGAACACGAGCCTCAGGATCTTTGACCTTCCTTCCCTAGAGGCAGGATAAGCCTCCAGCGTGATGTGGCTGCCTGGCACCCACTCGACAAACTTGTACGGTCCGCTGCCGATCGGGGCGCGCGCCTGCCTGTGGCCCTTGAGTTTGGAGGGGTCCCGCAGGTACTCGGCCTCGAGCACATGCTTGGGAAACACAGAGTGCCCCAGGTTGGCAAACGGATACGCCTCGTTCCACTGGACCACGAGCGTATAGGGATTGGCGACCCGCATGTGATCGATCTTGTTGAGCTCGAAGCGGGTGAGGGTGGGGCTGCGCGGGTTCCGCAGCATCAGGTAGGTCCAGGAGGCGTCGAGCGCCGTAATGGGCCGGCCGTCGTGCCAGGTGAAGCCCCGTTTGAACCGGTATGTTACCCGCATCTTCTTTCTGGGAAGGATCTGCCAGTCGCCATCTTTGACGGTCGGGATCTTCTCTACGAGCTGCGGGTAGATCTGGCCTTTGTCGTTATAGCGGACCATATACGCGTACAGGACATCCTGGATCTCCCCTGAGACCTGCATCGCCGAGAACATCAGCGCATCCGGCTCCTGGGCGACGCCGATCACCACCGTGGTCCGTGCCGGCGCAGCGGTAACGGTCGAGGCGGATCCCACGACGACGAGAGCGATGATTCCGAACAACAGCGAGGCTTGGCACACGCGGCGGTTCATCCGTTATCTTTTGCGCGATAGGCGACCAGCAGGCCATCCCGGATCGGAACAATCGAGCTGATCCACGTTGGCTCTGTGGTGATCATCCGGGTGAGCTGGCGCACGCCCTCGGTCGTTTCGGATCGATCGTCCCGGTCGAAGATGCGGCCTTGCCAGAACATGTTGTCAACGATGAGGATCCCGCCGGGGCGCAGCTTGCCGGCGATCACCGGCAGCGAGGCGGGGTAACCGTGCTTGTCGATGTCGTTGAAGATCAGGTCGAAGGGGCCCTCGGTCTCGCGTAGTTCAGATACCGCTTCTCCGACCCGATACTCGATCACGCCATCCAACCTGAGCGCCTGCAGGTGTTTCCGGGCCCGGGCGGAGAGCTCTTCATCCCACACCACGTGGAAGACGGTCCCCCCGCCGTTTTCCTTCACCGCCCGCGCAAACCACGCGGTGGAGTATCCGTAACCGGACCCCATCTCGAAGATGCGGCGGGCGCCGATCATCCGCGCGAGCAGGTAGCAGAACTGTCCTGCGGCGGGACCGATGATGGGGAAGCGTGCCTGACGCGCATACGCTTCCATGGCCTGCATTTCTGCCGGGCGTTCGGGAACGAGCCCGTCCAAGTATTCCCTGAGTTGCGGCGCGAGAAGTTCACCAACCATTGCCGACCTCCAAGAGGTGGGGTTGGCATCGTCTTCGACGCGGCGACTACCGCTTCTTGCGCCTGGACCCACTCCTCCGCGGTGC
>JAIBHM010000072.1 GCA_020028535.1 Armatimonadota bacterium
CATCCGCGAGCTCGGCGTCACCCCGCTCGAGGCCCGGTTGATCAGTGAGGAAGACCTCGTCCGCCACGATCCCGCCGCAATTGCACGCGTCCTGATGCGCCTGACGACGGCAGGTGCGCCCGCCCGCGAGCACGCCGTCGCCGAGGCCCGCTAGCTCTGATCCGGTGGCAAGGAGTCGCCTCTAAACCGCTCGAATTGACCAGATTGGTGTTTCCGCCCGCCGGCCGTTTCTAAATAGCGGAGGTCCGTCCAGGGTATGCCGCCCAAGGTTGTGCTCGACTGGCTTTATGTCGGTGTGTTCGCGGTCGTCGGCATCGTGCTCGCTGTGGTCCCGCTGATCGTGGTCTGGCTCCTGGCGCCACAGATGCGCCTGCCGCAGAAGGAGCTCACCTACGAGTCCGGCGTCATTCCCTTCGGCCAGGCCTGGGCGCAGTTCAACGTTCGTTACTACCTGTTCGCGCTGGTGTTCGTGGTGTTCGACGTCGAGGTGATCTACCTGTACCCCTGGGCGGTGGTGTTCCGGCGCCTGGGAGCGTTCGCGTTCTACGAGATGCTCGTCTTCCTCTTAATACTGATGGTTGGGCTGGCGTACGCGTGGCGCAAAGGCGCCCTCGAGTGGGTCTGAGCGTTGTCCACGTTCGTTGAGATCCTGAAAGCCATTGGTCTCGCGGTCCTGGTGTTCACGTTCCTGGCCGTGGTCGGAGCCATGTTTGGCGTCTACATGGAGCGCAAGATCAGCGGTTGGATCCAGGCCCGCCTGGGCCCGAAGCACGTTGGGCCGCAGGGGCTCCTGCAGACGATCGCCGACACCGTAAAGCTCCTGCAGAAAGAACACATCACCCCGAGGCGCGCGGACGCGTTGATCTTCAACAGCGCGCCGATCATCGTGGCTGTGGCAGGGCTGCTGGACTGGGTGGTGATTCCATTCGGGCAGGTCGGGAATCGTTTCCTGGTCGTGCGCGACATCAACATCGGGGTAGTGTACTTCGCGGCCATGGCCTCGCTGACGGTGATCGGCATCCTGGCCGGGGGCTGGGCCAGCAACAACAAGTACGCGCTGCTCGGCGGCCTGCGCGCGGCCTCACAGATGATCAGCTACGAGATCCCGCTGGCGCTCGGCATCCTGTGGGCGGCGATGATTGCCGGCTCGCTTTCCACGGTGAGCCTGGTGGAGGCGCAGCGCGGCGGGTGGTTCATCTTCAAAGTTCCACCGCTCGGGCTGCTCGCGGCCCTCACGTTTCTGGTCGCGGCGACGGCCGAGGTCAACCGGGTCCCGTTCGACCTGCCCGAGGCCGAATCAGAACTGGTCGCAGGATATTTTGCAGAGTACACTGGCATGCGCTTCGCCCTGTTCCAGCTGGGCGAATACGCTGAGATGTTCGCTTTTGCGGCGCTGTTCTCGGTGCTGTTCCTCGGAGGCTGGGATGAACCGAGCCTGTCCCGCCAGTGGGCGTGGGTTTGGCTCGTACTGGGTGCCGGCTCGCTCGCCCTGGTAGCGCTCATCCAGTTCCGCCTGCGGCACGTGCTGCTGGTGCGGCCGATCTTCATCCTTGCGGTGATGGCCGCGGGCCTCAGCCTGATCTTGTTCTTCGGGGTGATGGCCGGCCGCGCGCAGGTGCTTCCATCGATCGTGTGGTTCTTCGTCAAGATGTTTACGCTGGTGTTCTTCCTGATGTGGATGCGCTGGACGTACCCGCGCCTGCGCCTGGACCAGCTATTGAGCCTCTCGTGGAAGGTGCTGTTGCCGCTGGGGCTGCTGAATCTCCTCATCACCGCGTTCATCATCACGGTGGCGCGCTGACATGGGGGAGTTCGCGGCCTTCACGATCCTGTCGCTGCTGATCCTCATCCCCGCCGTCGTCGTGGTCACGAGCAAGAACATCGTCCGTAGTGCGCTGTCGCTCGTGCCGACCCTCCTCGGGGTGACCGGATTCTACGTCCTGCTCCAGGCGGAGTTCGTGGCCGGCATCCAGGTGCTGATCTACGCCGGCGCCATTACCGTCTTGCTCCTCTTTGTGATCATGCTCACGGAGGGCGGGGCGGGGTTGCAGGTGCGGCAGGTGAACGAGCAGATCCCCCTCGGCGTGACGGCCGCGGTGTGGCTGGCGTTCCTTCTTCTCCTCGTATTTTCGCGGACGACCTGGCCTGTGGCCCAGCGAGGCAACCCGCCGGCCTACAGTGCCCTCGCCATCGGCAATGCGTTCATGACCGACTACGTGCTGGTCTTCGAGGTGACGAGCCTAGTGCTGCTGGTCTCCCTGGTCGGCGCGATCATCATTGCCCGGCGTGAAGAATAGATGAGGTACGCCTGATGCAGGTCGGTCTCGGCCACTATCTCGTTATCAGCACCCTGTTATTCTGCCTGGGGTTGTACGGCGTCCTCACCCGGCGCAACGCGGTCGCCATCCTGATGGGCATCGAGCTGATGCTGAACGCCGGCAACATCAACCTGGTCGCATTCAATCGTTACGTCGCGCCCGCCACCGTCTCCGGGCACGTGTTTGCGCTGGTCGTCATCACGCTGGCGGCGTGCGAGGCCGCGATCGGCCTGGCCCTGGTCATGTCCGCCTACCGCAGCCTGGAGACGATTCACGTCGATGAGATCAACGTCATGAAGTGGTGAGCATGGCCCAGTACGCCTGGATCATCCCGGTCCTGCCCTTCATCGCGTTCTGGCTGATCGTCTTCTTCGGCCGCCGGCTGCCGGGGGAGGGCGCGTATGTCGCCATCGGGGCGATGCTGATCGACGCCATGCTGTCGGTCGGCCTGCTGGTCCAGGCGCTCGGCGGCGCGCACTACCAGGCGAACTTCGTCTGGGCGGTCCTGGGCAACCGGCCGCTCGAGCTCGGGTACCAGATCGATCCGCTCACCGCGGTGATGCTCAACGTCGTGACTGTCGTCGGGTCGCTCATCTTCATCTACTCCGTGGGCTACATGCACGGCGACCCACGCTACCCGCGGTACTTCGCCTACATGTCGCTGTTTGCGGCCTCGATGCTCACGCTGGTGCTGGCCAACAACCTCTTGCTCCTGTACGTGGGGTGGGAAGGCGTGGGGCTGTGTTCGTATCTGCTGATCGGATTCTGGTTCGAGCGGCCGGCGGCGGCGCGGGCGTCGCTGAAGGCGTTTGTGACCACCCGCGTCGGCGACCTGTTCATGTTCATCGGCATCCTGCTGATCTTCTTCACGATCGGCACGCTGCAGTTCGATGAGGTCTTCGAGGCGGTGGAGGGCGGGCGTCTGGCGGGGCCGACCCTGACGCTGGCGGCGCTGCTGCTCTTCGGCGGGGCGGTGGGCAAGTCGGCCCAGGTTCCGCTCCACGTCTGGCTCCCGGACGCGATGGAAGGTCCCACGCCGGTCTCCGCTCTCATCCACGCGGCCACGATGGTCGCGGCGGGCGTATACCTGGTGGCCCGGACGTACCTGCTGTTCTTCGCCAGCCCGGACCATACTGCGCTGACGGTCGTCGCCTACGTCGGCGGGATCACCGCCCTGATGGCCGCGACGATCGGCATCGTGCAGGACGACATCAAGCGGGTCATGGCGTACTCCACCATCAGCCAGCTCGGCTACATGATGATGGGCCTCGGTGTGCTGGGCTACACCGCCGGCGTCTTCCACCTGATGACCCACGCGTTCTTCAAAGCGCTGCTGTTCCTCGCCGCAGGCTCGGTCATCCACGCCATGCACACCAACAGCATGAAGGAGATGGGCGGGCTCGCGAAAGTCATGCCCTGGACCTACCGGACGATGCTCGTCGGCTCGCTGGCGCTGGCGGGCGTCCCGCCGTTCGCGGGGTTTTGGAGCAAGGACGAAATCCTGCTGGAGGCCTTCCACCACAATCCGGCCCTGTTCGTGCTCGGCCTGATCGGCGCGTTCATTACCGCGTTCTACATTTTCCGGATGATCTTCCTGACATTCGGTGGGCACCTCCGGAGCGCCGCCCACCCACATGAGTCACCCGGGGTGATGACGGTTCCGCTGGTCATCCTGGCGGTATTCTCTGCGTTCATCGGCCTGGTCGGCGCGCCGTGGTGGGACAATCCCTTCCACCACTTTGTGGAGTTCGAGGCAGCGGGAGGCGCGGCGTTCGACGTGGGCCTGGCCCTCGTGAGCACGGCGGTCGCGCTGGCCGGGATCTTTGCCGCGGCGGCTGTATATTACTGGAAGTGGATCTCCTCGGCCTCGCTACGGACCGCTTTCGGGCCGCTGTACACGCTGCTCGTACACAAGTACTACTGGGATGAGCTCTACGCCCGGGCGATTGTACGCCCCACGGTCTGGACCGCGCGGCAACTGCGGACCTTCGACGTCTACGTGATCGACGGGTTCGTGAATGCGGTCGGGATCGTCTTCGTCTGGCTCGCCCGCCTGTACCGTCTGTTCGACCTGTATGTCGTGGACGGCGCGGTGAACCTGCTCGGGTGGATCGCGAAGACCACGGGCGGCGTGCTGCGCTACATGCAGACCGGCCGGCCGCAGAACTACCTGCTGGTGATTGCCCTCGGTGTCATCATCCTGGTGATTGGAGGAATACTGCGATAATGCTGAGCCTCATCACCTTCCTGCCGCTGGCGGGAGGCATCATCATCCTGTTCCTCCCCAAGACCCGCCAGGGGCTGATGAAAAACGTTGCGCTCCTGGCCTCCGCCGCGACGTTTGTGTTGAGCCTGATCCTGGTGGCGATGTACCGGATCGGGCAGGGCATGCAGTTCCAGGAGATCTTCCGGTGGATCCCCGGTATCGGCATCAACTATCACCTGGGCGTGGACGGGCTGAGCCTGCCGCTGTTCGTGCTGACGGCGCTGCTGAGCGTGCTCTCGGTCGTCTATTCCTGGCGCATCGACACCCGGCTGAAAGAATACCTGTTCCTGTTTTTGCTGCTCGAGACCGGGATGCTCGGCGTCTTCGTCGCGCTGGACTTCTTCCTCTTTTACATCTTCTGGGAAGTGACGCTGGTGCCGATGTACTTCCTGATCGCGATCTGGGGCGGTCCGCGCAAGGAGTACGCGGCGATCAAGTTCTTCCTCTACACCTTGATCGGCTCGCTGGCGATGCTGCTGGCGATTCTGATCCTGTACTTCAATGCCGAGCCCCGCACATTCGGCGTGCTGGAGCTGATCCGCCAGCAGCCGCTGTCCGGAAAACCGGCGCTGGCCGCGCTGGCGTTTTGGGGATTCTTCCTCAGCTTCGCCATCAAGGTGCCGATGTGGCCGTTCCACACCTGGCTCCCCGACGCGCACGTGGAGGCGCCGACCGCCGGGTCGGTGATCCTGGCCGGCGTCCTGCTGAAGATGGGCACGTACGGGTTCGTGCGCTTCAGCCTGACGCTGCTGCCGGAAGCGTTCAAGCAGTACGCGTTCATCATCGCGGTACTGGCGCTGCTCGGCATCGTCTACGGCGCGCTCGTGGCGCTGGCCCAGACCGACTTGAAGAAGCTCGTGGCCTACAGTTCGGTCAATCACATGGGCTACGTGATGCTGGGAATCGCGGCCGCTGCCGCGGCCTTCGGCGACCCCAGCAAGGCGCAGGCCGCCGCGACCGCGCTCAACGGGGCGGTCTTCGAGATGGTGGCCCACGGCATCATCACGGGCGCCCTGTTCTTGATCGTCGGCGTGATCTATGACTACCGGGCCCACACACGCGGCGTGAACGAGTTCGGCGGGCTGGGCGTGCGCCTGCCGGTGTACACGGGCATCAGCACCTTAGCGATGCTGGCGTCGCTGGGTCTGCCCGGGCTGATGGGGTTCGTCGCGGAGTTCCTGATCTTCGTCGGTTCGTTCGGCATCTTCCCATACCTCACCGCCGTGGCGGTGACCGGCGTGGTCTTCAGCGCCGCGATGTTCCTGTGGACGATCCAGCGCATCTTCCTCGGTCCGCCCAACGAGCGCTGGACCCACCTGCCCGACATGGACGCGCGCGAGAAGGTGGCGTTGGTGCCGCTGGCCGCCCTCATGCTGATCTTCGGGATCTATCCGAGACCGCTGCTGGACGTGATCAACGCGGCGATGACCACGCTCGTCAGCCTGGTGCGCTGAGCAACGATGCCGAGCCGCGCCGATCTCTGGTCGATTGGGCCTGAACTGTGGCTGGCCGGATTGGGCCTGCTCGTCCTCGTCGTTGATCTCTTCGTGCGCGAGGGGCGGAAGGCCGGGGTAGGAGCGCTCGCAGTCGGCGGCCTGCTGCTCACGTTGATCCCGGCCTCCACGATGCTGGCCTGGGAGCCGCGCACCGTGCTTTTCGGGGCGTATGCGGTGGACGGGTTTGCCGTGTTCTTCAAGGTCCTTACCGTCATTGCGACCGCGCTCGTGATCCTGGCCTCGATGGACTCACTCCGCACGCGCTTCGAGGGCGAATTCTACGCCCTGCTCGTGTTCACGGCGCTCGGGCTCGTGCTCATGGCCGGGAGCACGGACCTCGTGCTGCTGGCCGTGGCGATCGAGTTCGTCAGCCTGACCGGTTACGTGCTGGCCGGGTACCTCAAAGCGAATCCGAAGAGCAATGAAGCAGGGGTCAAATACTTTCTCTTTGGCGCCACCGCGTCCGCGGTGATGTTCTTCGGCTTCTCGATCCTCTACGGGCTCACCGGGACCACGAACCTCTACGATATCTCAGCCCGCCTGAAGGACGCGCCGGCGCCCGCGCTCTACCTGGCCGTGGCGTTGATGCTGTCGGGCTTCGGGTTCAAGATCTCGATGGTACCCTTCCACCAGTGGACGCCAGATGTCTATGAGGGCGCGCCCACGCCCGTCGCGGCGTTCTTGTCGGTGGCCAGCAAGGCGGCCGGGTTCGCGGCGCTGGTCCGCGTGTTGATCGTGGCGATCGACCCCGTGCGCGTGGACTGGGTGCTGCTGATGGCGATCCTGGCCGCGGTGACGATGACGCTCGGCAACCTGCTGGCTCTGCCGCAGCGGAACATCAAGCGGATGCTGGCCTATTCCAGCATCAGCCACGCCGGCTTTCTGCTGATCGGCGTGGCCGCGTTCCGCGGCGACTTCGGCACGCCGGGGCTGCTCATCTACCTGCTCGGGTACACCTTCACGCAGCTGGGCGCGTTCTTCGTTGCGGTCCTCATCGGGGCGCAGCTGGGTACGGACGACATCCCGGATTACGCGGGGCTCGGCCGCCGGGCGCCGGTGTCGGCGTTCCTGATGGCGATCTTCATGCTCTCGCTGACCGGCATTCCGCCGACGGCAGTCTTCGTGGGGAAGTTTTACGTCCTCGCCGCAGCCATCGACAACGGACTCCTGTGGCTGGCCGTGGTGGGCATCATCAACAGTGTGATCTCCCTGTATTACTACGTGGGCGTCATTCGAGCCATGTACGTGATGCCGGCGCCCACCGAGTCGCCCGTTCCCGAACCGGCGGCCCTGCAGGTGGCCCTCGGCATCGCCGGGCTCGGAACACTCGTCATCGGTTTGTACCCCCAGCCCATCATCGACCTCGCCAAGAACGCCACTCTGCTCCTGCGCCTGTAACGCGCGTGGCACGTGAGCCGCTGGACTTGAAAGCGGTCCTCCTTCACCATCTCGACCACACCTTCGAGAAGGAAGCCTGGCAGCCGTCTCTCGCAATGGCGGTCGAGGGCGTGACCCACGCCGAGGCGGCCTGGAAGCCCGGTGCCAACCGCCACTCGATCTGGCAGATTGTACGGCACGTCACTCGTTGGAAGCAGGCCACCCTGGGGGCGTGGGATGGGACGCGTCCGCTCTTCGTGGGCCGGGAGGATACCGAGCACTCCAGAGCGCTCGAGCGCAGTGACTGGGACGAGGTGGCGGGCGATGAGGCGGCGTGGCATGCCGACGTACGCGCGTTGCGCGCGGCCTCAGCCGAGATCCGGAAACGAGCGGAGCGTCTGACGGCGGACGAGATCCTGCGGCCGTTTCCGGGGGAGGAGATGCCGACCATACTCCGGCTTCTGCGTATGGCCACGCACGATATCTATCATGCCGGTCAGATCCGCTACTTGCGCGCGTTACATCGCGAGAACCGCCGCGCATCCGGTTGACGCTCTTTCGCCGCGTCTGTTATGATGGGCGCGGCAATTCGGCCCAGGACTGCGGGTGCCCCCGCGGTGCCTGGGTCTTGTCGGGATTGGGCATCTCACCCGCGGCTCCAGCGCTGACAATCGACTGCCAGGTGGAACGATGACGGCCAAGGGCGGCCACTCGGACGAGAATCTCCTCCAGCTCATCGCCACGAAGGAAAAAGAATTAGAGACTCGCGTCTCGCAGGCCCGCGAGCAGGCGCGCCGGACGGTGGACGATGCCAGGCGGCAGGCGGAGGCGTTGCGGGAGCAGGCCCGCCGCGACGCCGCGCAGCTCGCCGAGCGCACCCAGGCCGAGCAGGCCCGCGAGAGCGAATCCCTCGCCGCGCAGCGGATGGCTCAGGCCCAGGCTGAGGCGGAGCAGGTCCGTGCGCGCGCCGCGGAGCGCATGGCCGCGGCCGTAGATCTGGTCGTCAAGCGAGTCCTGGCTGGTTTGTGATGCGGTCATGATCGTTGAGATGTCCCGGCTCATGGTTCTCGGGCCGAAGCGCCTCCTCGGGCAGGTGATCGAGGAAGTCCAGCGCATCGGCGTCCTGCA
>JAIBHM010000235.1 GCA_020028535.1 Armatimonadota bacterium
CCGGGTGTCTGCAGCCCGCACGGGGAACACGTGGTCGGGGACGGTGACGCGTTCACCATCACGGAGGAGTCGCGCCTGGTTCACTCCGGCGGGATCCGCGGTCGCCGCAAAGCCGCCGGCCGCGTCGATAGCATCCGCCGCCCGCGATCCCGGTGGGATCCTATAGAGGCCCGGCCGGACCACGGCCCCGTCAACCTGAACAACCAGCTCGGTCTGGGGAGATTGCTCGAAGACGCGAATGGAGGGCGCGGGACGGCGCGCGACGAGCAGGGCGGCGCTGCCTGCGATGACCGCGGCGGCGGCGATGAGGACGACCAGCTGCTCGGGGCGGGTCCACCGCAAGCCCTGCGCCTCCGCCCCCCAACTGATCCCCACTATAACACGCAACCCCCTCCGCCCAGGGCGAAGGGGGTTGCGTCAGACGATTCAGACCGCGCGTCTGGCGGTGATCATTTTCCAGATCCAGAGGAAGACGATCGCGCCAAGCGTGCCGACCAGAATTGAATACAGATTGATACCGGTCGCGCCGCTGTACCCGAGCGCAGTGAAGAGCCATCCTCCAACGATGGCTCCGACGACGCCGATGACGAGCGTGGCCAGCAATCCACCGCGCTCCGCTCCGGGCGAGATGACCTTAGCCAGCCACCCGGCGATCAGTCCGACGATAATCCATGACAGAAGACCCATACGTGCTTCCCTCCTCTCATATGGTGCTGATTCCCATCCCGGCCTCGCGGCCTGCCCCATGAAACATTCGTGGGCGCCTGCGCCATTTCATTTGAAAACGATGAGGGCCGGGGGAGAGCCCGGCCCCTCGCCAACACATCAATCGGCTGTGCTAGTCGGCACGAGCCTCGGTCCTGCCGCCACCGCGGGACACGGCGACGATGGCCAGAATGACGACGAGTACCAGAACCACACCGACGATAACCGCGGTGGTCTGGTCCATTCCGAAGATCGTGGGCCCCGGCTCACCAGGGAGTCCGGGCGGTCCGGCAGGTCCAGGAGGTCCCGGCGGTCCGGGCTGGGAAGGTGGAGGAGCGGGTTCCGTCTGCGCCAGAACAACACCCTGGGCGGCGAAAAGTACCAGCAGCAGTCCAAACATCAGCAATGCTGCGCCTTTGCGCATGATGGTCCTCCTTTCTCGTGCTTCTCGTTTCTCGTGGTTCTCGGCGATTCTTTTCCCCGCTTCACTTTGGGCTCAAACGACCACGCAGGGGGCTTTTTGGGGCGCTCCAAAGTGGGAAAGAGAGGTCTGAAGACCGACAGTCTGACGGGGGCGGAGGAACACTTGGCGCGGCAGCGAATCGCCTTCATTGGTGCTTTTCGTTATCAACTTTGATTGCAGCGGTGATTCCGCCACCCGCAGCCGCGCTGTTTGAGCTGCTGGTAGCGAAGGAGGATCCCACTCGTGGAAGTCCAGCTGAATCGGCGTAACGAGAACGGAGTAGAGGTCCTGGACGTCTCAGGTGAGCTTGACATTTACACATCCCCGAAGCTTCGCACCGCGATCCAGGACGTCCTCGCCGGCGGCCGGTCCCGCGTCGTCGTCAATCTGCTGCACACCACCTACCTGGACAGCACCGCGCTTTCGGTGCTCACGTCGGCGTTGAAGCAGGCGCGTGACGCGGGGGGGACCGTGGCCCTCGTATACAATCAGCCGCAGATCGAGAAGATCTTCACTATTACCGGTCTGCACGAGGTCTTCCCCGTGTTCCGTACGGAGCCCGAGGCTGTCACCGCCGCCCGCTCCTGGACGGCCGGCGCCTCTCGCTCGTAGCACTCGTCCTTGCCCGGGGGTCCCGCCCCTACCGAGCCGCGCCCCGCGTCGAATGGGGTGTCCGAGGACGCACGCGCGGCGGAGATCCTCAACACCATCGCCGTCGCCGCCTCTGGTGAATCGAGCCTTGACCAGATCCTGCATGCCTCCCTCGGACATCTCGCCCGCGCCATCCCGCTGACCGGCGGGTCCATCGCGCTGGTGGAAGGCGCCGAGCTCGTCGTCCACGCGGCGGTCGGTCCGTTTGCCGCCGATGCCCGCGGGCAACGCGTGAAGCGAAGCGGCGGGCGATCCTGGCAGGTGATCGAAACCGGCGAGCCATTCATGTCGAGAGACGTCATCTCCGACGGGCTTCGCCGTACCACGCCGATCCGCTCCTACATCGCCGTCCCCCTGGTCTGGCGGGGGGAGGCGTTCGGTCTCCTGGAAGTGGACTCCACCGAGCCCAACGCTTTCACCGAATGGCATCTGCACTTAATGCGCCGTGTTGCCACCGTCCTCGGTGGTTCGGTGCAACTGGCGAGACGGGTTGAGGCAGACGCGCAGGCGCTCTCTGCCGCTGAGGAAGCGCAGCGGCGGCTCGCGCTGGTTGCCGAAGCCAGTCGAATCCTCGCCTCTTCCCTGGACTACGAGACGACGCTGACAAGCGTGGCTCAATTGGTCGTTCCTGCCGTGGCCGACTGGTGCATCGTGGATGTCTTGAATGAGGACGGCGGCGGCCTGGCGCAGGTTGTCCAGGTCCACGTCGATCCGGAACGGGAAGGTTTGGCGCGGGAATTGCGGCACCGGTATCCTCCGAGCCGCGATGCCTCGCCGCCCCACCCGATCTACCAGGTCGTCCAGAGTGGCGAGTCCCTGCTGCACGAGGAGATCACCGACGCCGATCTCTCCGCGCGCGCCCTGGATGCAGACCACCTGGCAATGCTCCGCTCGATGGACATCAGCTCGGACATGGTCGCCCCCCTCAGCCTCCGGGGCCGCGTGCTCGGGGTGATGTCCTTTGTCAGGGGCTCCTCCGGCCGCCGGTTTACGCGTGAAGACGTGGCGCTGGCGGAGGAGATCGCGCGCCGCGCG
>JAIBHM010000073.1 GCA_020028535.1 Armatimonadota bacterium
TTGATCAGGCCGACCTTGTGGAGGGCGGAGATCACGACCCCCTCCCCTATCTCGGTCAGCACGGCACGGGCGTCCTTGGGCCCCATGCGATCGGTCTTGTTGACCGCAATCACCGTGGGCTTGTCGGCCGCGTCCAGATCGGCCAGCACCTTGTTCACGGATTTCATCTGCTCGCGCCAGTCCGGATGGCTGCCGTCCACGACGTGTACGAGGACGTCCGCTTCCGTCACCTCTTCGAGTGTCGCGCGGAACGCGGCCACCAGTTGCGTCGGCAGCCGGGTGATGAATCCGACGGTGTCGATTAGCAGCACCGGCCGTTGGTTTGGGAGCGTGACCTTGCGTACCATTGGGTCCAGCGTGGCGAAGAGTTTGTCCTCGACGAATGCATCGGCACCGGTCAACGCATTGAGCAGCGTCGATTTCCCTGAGTTCGTGTAGCCGACCAGCGCGATCGTAGGGAATTGGGCCTCCTTCCGCGCTTTGCGCTGCAGCGAGCGGTGCTGCCGTATCTCACCGATCTGGCGGCGCAGGTCGGTGATGCGCCGGCGGATGCGCCGGCGGTCGACCTCGAGTTTCGTCTCACCCGGCCCTCGTGTGCCGATCCCGCCGCCGAGGCGCGACAGCATGGGGCTGCGTCCGGCGAGCCGGGGCAGCATGTAGGTCATCTGGGCCAGCTCGACCTGCAGACGGCCCTCGTGCGTTTGCGCGCGCCGGGCGAAGATGTCGAGAACCAGCGCGGTCCGGTCGATCACTTTCAGCTCGAGGGCGTCTTCCAGGTTGCGCTGCTGCACGGGGGTCAGCTCGTGGTCGGCGATCACCAGGTCGGCGGTGACCTCCTCACAAAGACGCTTTAGCTCTTCGACTTTGCCTTTTCCGAGAAACGTCGCGGGCACCGGCTTGCCGCGATGCTGCACGAGGGTCTCGACGATAACACCACCCGCCGAATCTGCCAGACGGGCCAGCTCCTCCATCTGGGGATCGCGGCCCCTATTGGTTGCGTGGACCCCGACCAGGATCGCGCGTTCAGGTGGCATGCGGATTACCCCTTCCCGAAGGCATCCACGAGGCGGCCCAGGGCTTCATCAAGCCGTTTGTCCGCGATGGTCGTTGAGAGGCGCATGTACTTCTCGCCTTCTTTCCCGTACCCCGCCCCCGGGGTGACAAGGACGCCGGTGCGCTCCAGCACCTTGGCCGCAAACTGCGCGCCATCCGTGCCATCGGGAACGGGGATCCACACGTAAAAGGTGGCCTTGATCTCGGGGATGTCCCATCCGATCGAGCGCAGGGCCTTTGTCACCCGGTCGCGGCGGCCCTGAAACACGCGGAGACGGTCGCGCACAGGATCCTGGGATCCGGTGAGCGCCGCGATGCCCGCTTGCTGCACGGCGCGGAAGACGCCGGAGTCGATGTTGGTCTTGACCTTGCCGAGGGTCCCCACGGCACCTGCGTTCCCGGCGACGAAGCCTACCCGCCATCCGGTCATGCAGTACGTCTTGGACAGCGAGTGAAACTCGATCGCCACGTCCTTGGCGTCGTCCGCCTGCAGGATGCTGGGCGCCCGGTAGCCGTCGTAGGTGATCTCGGAGTACGAGTTGTCATGCGCGAGCAAGATGCGGTGCCGGCGCGCAAACGACACCGCCTCGTTGAAGAACTCGAGGGTCGCCGTCGCCGCGGTCGGATTATTAGGGTAGTTGAGAAACATGACTTTCGCTTTTTTGAGCACATCCTGAGGAATGGCGGCCAGGTCGGGTTGGAAGCCACGTGTCCGCGCCATCGGCATCATGTACGGGACCCCATCAGCCATGATGGTCGCGGAGCGATACACGGGATAGCCGGGATCCGGCACCAGCGCGACGTCCCCCGGGTTCATCGTGGCCCACGGGAGGTGCGCCAGCCCTTCCTTGGAGCCGATCAGAGCGAGGACTTCGGTGGCGGGCTCGAGCGCAACGTCGAAGCGGCGCCGGAACCAGTCGGCAACCGCGGTCTTGTACTCCAGGGTGCCTGAATACGGCGGGTAGCGATGACTTCGCGCGTCGCTCGCGCCTTCCATCAGCGCGTCGATGATGTGCGGTGGAGTGGGCAGGTCCGGGTCGCCGACGCTCAGGTTGATGACATCAACGCCCCGCTTTTGCAGCTCCTCCTGCTTGCGGTCGAGGTCTGCGAAAAGATAGGCGCCGATCCGTTCGAGGCGTTGTGCGACGTGCATCGACGCTACTCTATCACAGCGTGGATGCGGGCGGCCACTGCTTCCGGCGGCAGCTCATCTACGTCGATCCATCGGATGCGGGAATCCCGCCGCAACCAGGTGTACTGCCGCTTGGCGAACCGGCGGGTGTTGCGCTGGAGGCGTCGAGTGGCTTCTTCCAGCGAGCTCGCCCCATCCACATACTCGATGAACTCCTTGTACCCAAGGCCCTGCAGCGCCGGCAGCGTACGTGCATACCTGCGGTTGAGCAGTGCTTTGACCTCGTCGATCAAACCTCCCTCGATCTGCGCGTGTACGCGCGCATCGATGCGGCGGTAGAGCGCATCCCGATCCATCGTGAGTCCGATCCGGGTCGTCGGTCCCACGGGATCCTCCCGGCGTTGTAGCGTGGAGATTGGCCGGCCGGTGTGCTCGTAGACTTCCAGAGCGCGGATCACACGGCGCGTATTGCGCGGGTGGATGCGCGCAGCGGCAAGGGGATCGACGGTCGCCAACCTGGCGTGCAGGGCCCCGGGCGCCGACCGCTCGTGTTCTTCAAAGCGATCACGCAATTTGGCGTCCGGCGGGACTTCGGGAATCGCGAAGCCGTCCGCCACTGCACGAACATAGAGGCCTGTGCCGCCGACCAGGATGGGGACCCTCCCCCGCCCCCGTACCGCGGCCATCGCTTCGGCGGCCATGCGCCGGTAGACGGCCAGTGTGATGACCTCGTCCGGGTTGGCGATGTCCAGCAGATGATGTGGGATGGCGCGGCGCTGCTCCGGCGTGGGTTTGGCTGTGCCGATATCCATGAAACGGTAGATCGTCCTGGAGTCGGCGGCGATGATCTCTCCGCCGATGCGCTGCGCGAGAATGACCGATACGGCAGTTTTGCCGACGGCTGTGGGACCGCAAATGACGACAAGGGGCGGGCCCTCTACCGGCGGAGGAACCATCGCTCGACCTGCTCCAGGCTGAGGGTCACCATCGTCGGGCGGCCATGGAAGCAGGTGAACGGATCGTCCGTTGCGGCCAGGTCGCGTACGAGATGGACCATCTGCTCCGCCGTGAGCGCATCCCCCGCCCTGATGGCGGTGTGGCACGCCGTGGTGATCGTCAGCCGCTCCAACCGGGTCTGCGCGGCGGCCAGCCGCTCTCCTTCCGCCGCTTCGGCCAGCAGGTCATGCAAGAGCTGCTCGGCGGACGAGGACACCGCGACCTGAGGGATCGCCCTGATGAGGACGGTCCGATCGCCGAACGGCTCCAGGTCGAACCCGAGCTGCGCGAGAGCGTCCCGATGGGCATCGAATACCGCCGTTTCATCGGCGCCAAGCGTCACGGGCTGGGGCGCTACCAGGACCTGTCCCGTCGCCAGCCCGCGCGCCCGGGCGTTGAGCATGCGCTCGTAGAGGATGCGCTCGTGGGCCGCGTGCTGGTCAATCACGACGAGGCCTTCGTCACCTTGCGCCAGCAGGTAGGTACGCTGGAGTTGTCCCAGCAGACGGAGCGCCGGCAGCCGACCCATGGTCGCGACCGTTGTCTCTACGGTCGCGGAAAGACTTGATACTGCCGCGCTCCCTAGCTCGAGACCAACAGCAATGCCAGCAAATGGAACCGCTGACGCCTCGACAGTCCGGATCAACCGCGCCGCGCGCAGGACGTCGCGGACCCCGCGCTGCACCGCCCCGAAGATCTGATGGTCGTCGTCGAAGCGGACCTCAAGCTTGCGGGGATGCACATTGATGTCCACGCGCCCTGGCGGCACCGTGATGAATAGGACATACAGGGGGAACCTGCCCACCGGCACGATCTGCTGATAGGCCTGCTCGACTGCTCCGCTGATGATCCGGTTCTGCACCGGCCGGCCGTTCACGAAGATGAACTGCTGGCGCCGGCTCCCGCGGGCCAGCTCCGGCCGGCCCAGCCAACCCCGCAGTCCGATCTCGCCCACGTGCTGCTCGATCGTGATGCTGCGTGTCATCGCGGCTTCCCCGAGCACGGCCGCCGCCCGGTCGGAGGACCGGCCGGCCGGATAGCGCAGGACTTCTTCGCCCTCGTGCACCATGCGGAAAGCCACCCGCGGTTGTGCGAGCGCCAGGCGGTTCACCGCGTCCACAATGAGGGCGAACTCGCGCGAGGGTGATTTCAGGAATTTGCGGCGGGCCGGCGTGTTGAAGAAGAGGTGACGGACCGCAACCACGGTCCCGGCCGGCGAGCCCACGTCGTGCTCCCGCTCGACCTCTCCCCCCGCGAGCTGAACGTACCGCGCCGAGGCAGCGCCGGCGAGCGCACTCGTGAGTTCGAGGTGCGAGACCGCCGCGATGCTCGGCAACGCCTCCCCGCGGAAGCCCAGGCTGTGGAGGTTCAACAGGTCGTCTGCGCCGTTGATCTTGCTCGTGGCGAAGCGCTGCACCGCCACACGGACGTCGTCCGGGTGAATTCCCGCCCCATTGTCGCTGACCCGGATCAACTCCGACCCGGCGCCGTCGACCTCGACGAGAATCTGCGTGGCGCCGGCGTCCAGCGCATTCTCGAGGAGCTCTTTGACGACCGACGCCGGGCGCTCGACGACCTCGCCGGCGGCGATGCGGTCGGCAACCACCTGATCAAGCACCTGAATGCGGCTCATGGGTGAAGGCGCCCGGTCGGTCAGGGTTGTTTGGGTCCGTGCCGCTTCAGGCGCACGACCTTGCCGCCGTGCTGGGTAGTGTGGGCGGGGCGCTGGCGGACCTGCTCCCGCAGTGCGTGGAGCGCCTGCATCGCTTCCAACGGAGTCATCGATTCAAGCGTAAGGGACATCAGCGCGTCTTCGATGGGGGAGGTCGGCTGCAAGGGCAGCGGCAACTGCAGCGCCCCGCTCGCCCGCGAGGGCACCGGCGGAAGGAACGTCGGATCGGCCTCACGGACCGTGTGTGATGCGGCTTCGAGGTGACGGAGGACGCGTTGCGCGTGCTCGATGACGGCCGCGGGCAATCCGGCAAGTTGCGCAACGTGGATCCCGTAGCTGCGGTCGGCGCCGCCGTCCATGACTTTTCGCAGAAAGACGACGCGGTCGCCCTCCTCCTTGACCAGCACGTTCACGTTGTGCACGCGCGGGAGCACCGCGCCGAGCTCCGTGAGCTCGTGATAATGCGTCGCGAACAACGTCCGGCATCCCGTGTGGTCGTGCAGGTATTCAACGACCGCCCATGCGATGCTCATGCCGTCATAGGTGCTGGTCCCGCGCCCGACCTCGTCGAGGATGACCAGGCTGCGAGGTGTGGCATTGTGGAGAATATTGCCGACCTCCTGCATCTCGACCAGAAATGTGCTGCGCCCGGTGGCGATGTCGTCGACCGCTCCGACCCGCGTGAAGATCCGGTCCACCAGGCCGATCCGCGCGGTCCCCGCGGGAACGAACGAGCCGACGTGGGCCATCAGGGCGATCAGCGCGGCCTGGCGCAGATACGTCGACTTTCCCGCCATGTTCGGCCCCGTCACAATCAGCGCGGCGCGGTCGTGCGCAGACATGCGCAGATCGTTCGGGACGAATCGCTCACCCGCAAGGGTGCGCTCCACCACCGGATGCCGCCCTGCGATGATCTCGAGGATAGGATCGTCTGAGATATCTGGACGGATATACTGCGAGGCCGCTGCGACTTCGGCCAGCGACAGGAAGGCGTCGAGATCGGCCACCGCGCGGGCGGTCGCCAGCAAACCGTCCGCCTGACCGGCTACCCGATCCCGCACCTCAGTGAACAAGGCGTACTCGAGCTCGGCCATCCGCTCTTCGGCGCCGAGAATTGCCGCCTCGCGTTCCTTCATCGCCTCGGTGATGAAGCGCTCTGCGCCGGTAAGCGTCTGCTTCCGGATGTAGTCCGAAGGGACGAGAGGCAGGTTGGGTTTGCTGACCTCGATGTAATACCCGAAGACCTTGTTGAAGCCAACCTTGAGCGACTTGATCCCCGAGCGGATTCGTTCGTCGACTTCCAGCCGCGCGATCCAGGCTTTCCCCTCCCCTGCTGCCAGGCGGAGCGCATCCAGGTCTGCGCTATACTCCTCGCGAATGACGCCACCGTCTTCCACCGTCGCCGGCGGTTGCTTCACGATTGCCGCGTCGATCAGCGCCACAATCTCCTCGTGGCCGCTGATTCTCGAAGCCGCATCGCGAAGTTCACCGGCGACCGTGTTCCGCAGCGCATCCACCACGCCGGGAAGTTTCCGAAGGGACGCCGACAGCGCGACCAGGTCGCGCGCGTTCGCGGAGCCGTGTCCGATCCGCCCCACCAGGCGCTCCAGATCCGCCACGCCGGCGAGCATCACGCGAAGCGCGGCCCGGGGGCGTGGCTCCCGTACGAACTCCTCCACCGCATCCTGCCGGCGCACGATCGCGTCCCGCGAGGCCAGCGGCTGCAGGAGCCACTGCCGCAGGCGGCGCGCTCCCATGCTGGTTTTCGTTTCATCGAGTACCCACAGCAGCGAGCCCGCCACGCCGCCGTCGCGCTGGTTGCGCACAATCTCCAGGTTCCGGCGGGTGGCTGCGTCGAGCATCATCCCGCCCTCAACCGAGTAGGTCGTGATGCGGCGGAGGTGCGCGAGGGGACTGAATTGCGTGTCCTTCAGATACTGCAGCAGCGCGCCCGCGGCAGAGACGGCGGCCGGGAGGTTCTCGCAGCCGAACCCGTCAAGGCTCACAACTCCGAAATGCTGCTGCAGGCACCGGCGGGCCGTGAACTCATCGAACTGCCACGTGTTGAGGGGGGTCAGATGGATGTTTCCGCCCGCCAGGTCGCGGAGGAGGGTTTCGGCATCTTCGGAGACCAGCACTTCCCGCGGGGCCAGCCGCGCGATCTCCTCGGCGAGGCGGGCGTTCCGTCCCTCGCCACCGAGCTCGGTTACTTGAAACTCTCCGGTGGACAGGTCGGCGGCGGCCACACCCCAGGTGTCCTTCCAATCCTTGACCGCAACCAGGAAATTGTTGGCGTGGTGCTGGAGGAGGTTCTGCTCGATGACCGTGCCCGGGGTGACCACCCGGACGATGTCCCGCTTCACCAACCCCTTGGCGTGGCGGGGATCTTCCAACTGATCGCAGATCGCGACCCGGAACCCGCGGTCCACCAGGCGCGCCAGGTAACTCTCCAGGGCGTGGTGCGGGACCCCGCACATCGGCACCCGCCGCCCTTTCCCGAGTTCTCGTGACGTCAGGGTAATCTCGAGCTCGCGCGCGGCGACGATCGCGTCATCGTAAAAGAGCTCAAAGAAGTCCCCCAGGCGGAACATCAGCAGCGTGCCCGGGAAGCGCGCTTTCAACTGGTGATACTGCGCCATCATGGGGGTGAGATCGTCGTGAAGCACGCCGGCCCTCCCTACGGTCGAGCCATTGAGTTCGTCGGTCCGGAGCGCCTCTCCTCGCCCGGGCCACGCCCAGCATAAATTTAGTCAAGTGGCACATGACCGAACCCGAAGGCGGGCTGCGAGGAAGGCCTTCCGGACGGCTCGAACGCTGGAACGGATTTTGCTTATTTAGTGTAGGTATGAGCCCTAGAGTGGGATCTGTGGACAAACGGCAGATCAAAGAGCGCCGGCTCCTCCTGGCCGGTGGCGGCCTCATCCTGGCCTTGGTCTTGCAATTGGGGCTCGCCGCGCTCGGCTTTGATGCGATCCCATTCTCGCAGTGGCTGGGAGCGCTCGGCCTGACCATCGCGGTGCAGCTGCTGCTCTGGCTCACGGTGCGCCTCGGGTGGGACCGGCACTTCACCTGGGATCCGCACTTCCTGTATGTCCCGATGGCGGCCACGATCTTCCTGATGAACTACTACGCCTACCTGGTGCCCTCGCTGCGGATGGTGCTCTTGATGGCGTGGTTCACGATGCCCGTGTTCATGGTCGGTTTGGCGGGCGCGTTGAGCGTTATCGTCATGGCCGGCCTGATGGCCCTCGGGTACCTGACGTCCGTGTCGCTCCTGATCGTCCGCGGCGAGCCATTGTCGCTGCCGTTTGAAGTGGCCGTGGTGCTCATTTTCATGATCATCAACGGCTATTCCGCCGTGGTCTATGAGCGCCTGCGCCGGGAGCGCCTCGAGCGGCGCGTGCTGCGCCAGAAGTTGAGCGAACTGGCGATCACCGATCCGCTCACCGGGTTGTTCAATCGGCGGCACTTCGAGGAGATCCTGCGCGCCGAGATCGCCCGCATTCGCCGCTACGGGGGCCACTGCTCCCTGGCCATGATCGACCTGGATTTCTTCAAGAACTACAATGACACGCTGGGCCACCTGGCCGGGGACGCCCTGCTCAAGGAGCTGTCCGCCCTGATGCTGAGCCACCTGCGGGTCAGCGATGTCTTCGCGCGGTACGGCGGGGAAGAGTTCGGGCTGATCATGGTCAATACGCCACGGGATGAGGCCATCCC
>JAIBHM010000236.1 GCA_020028535.1 Armatimonadota bacterium
CCGTCGCGACGTCGAGAGACCTCATCCATTGGGAGAAGCATGGCCCTGCATTCGCAAGAGCGGGTGGCGGGAAGCACCGGAGCTTGGAATCGAAGTCCGGGGCCATCGTCAGCAGAGTCGAAGGGAGTCGACTGATCGCGACGAAAGTGAACGGAAGGTACTGGATGTACTTCAACGTCCCTGAGATTCTCATCGCGACATCCGACAACCTTCTCGATTGGACGCCGCTCGAAGACACTGACGGCAGGCTGGTCAAAGTGCTTTCTCCCCGCCCGGGATACTTCGACTCCTGGCTTGTCGAGGCCGGCCCCCCGGCCATCATCACGGAGCAAGGGATTCTCGTGATGTACAACGCGGGCAACAGCGCGACGTATGGCGATCCGCGCCTTCCCCCGCGCGTCTACACGGGCGGGCAGGCGCTCTATGAGGTGCGTAATCCGCTCAAGCTGATTGGCCGCCTGGACGAGCCATTCATCAAGCCCACCGAGGAGTTTGAGCGGACCGGGCAGTACCCCGATGG
This sequence comes from Armatimonadota bacterium, assembly GCA_020028535.1. GTDB lineage: Bacteria > Sysuimicrobiota > Sysuimicrobiia > Sysuimicrobiales > Kaftiobacteriaceae > Kaftiobacterium. Next base: position 521 of record JAIBHM010000236.1, read on the forward strand.
AACGACGTTCGTGGAGGGGCTGGTTCCTTTCAACGGGCGCTGGTACCTGTACTACGGAGTGGCCGACTCGCGGGTGGGCGTGGCGGTGTGGGATCCGAAAAGCAGGGCGGGGGGTCGCTGAAGGGCTACCCTAGGGGTTCCTGCCGCGCCTCCACAGCACAAACATCATCCGATCCTCCAGCCGATCCGCCGGCACGGCGCCGATGAACCGCGAGTCCGGCCAGCCGAGCATGTCGCGGGTGTCGCTCAGCACGAAGACCGACTCCGGACCCACCACCACCGGCCCCCAGTTATAGATCGTGCCGCGGATTGGGCCGTCGAGCCGGCGCTCGGCGCGCGGGGCGACGACCCGCGCGGGCCACGCGGGGGCCCGGTCGTTCACCCACAACAACCCGTCGCGCATCGCCACCGTGTCCCCGGGGAGTCCCACGGCGCGCCGCAGCACGTGATACAGGCTGTCGCCATCCCGGAACTGCATGACGACCAGGTCGCCCGACTTCGGCCGCCCCGTCAGCGGCCGTGCGACGAACCAGTCACCAGCGCCGAGGGTGGGTGCCATGCTGTCGCCCGTCATGTAGTACGTGGAGGGGAGGGCGGTAAAGCCGCGGGTGAGCACCGCGAGCCCGCCGAGCAGCACGAGCAGGGTGGAGGTGCAGCCCCAGCGGGCGATCAGCCGGGCCGCCGTGGTACCGGGCATGGCATGGCCCCTAGATGCGACCGGAGGGACTCGAACCCCCACGGGTTGCCCCACAGGATCCTAAGTCCTGCGCGTCTACCAGTTCCGCCACGGTCGCGTGGTGTCGCCCTTCAACTTACGCGGTCCGCCGGGCCAGTGGCAGGCTCGATGTTTGCCGCTTGCTTGACGTTATGGCGTGGCGATGTTGGACCGCTCGAACGTTGACCGCGTCGTCCAGCCGCACAGGTCCATGATCTCCTTCTCGGTCATGAACCGTGCGCTTCGGCGCCGGTCCGACATCGTGTCCGTTTTCAACTGAACACAGCGAGTGCTGCCACTATGAGACCGATGCCAATGAGAATCGCTAGCCATTCTGCTGGGTTTTGAAGTATCTCCAGAACAACGACTAGAGGGATCACGAGAAGTCCTCCGAACACGCTTCCGAGTGTATTTATCCTGCGCATATCTTCATCCTCGCGTCCTGTGGCAGCTCCGCTCCGAAGTGTTCATGGGGGTCCGCACCGTCGAGCCCAGACGACATTGCCTGCATCGAATGCGCCACAGATCGCCGCAGTAAGGCAGACGCCTGCGCCGCTGCACTGCGGCGCTCCGGTTACAGAACTGCTGACACACACTGAGGGGGGCTACTGCCGGGACGGCCGCCCGGCGAGAAGGACTAACCGGCTGGGAGCGCGAACGACTACTAGTGGACTGTCTCTCTTTTTCCGATAGCACGAATACGGTGCTTCGGGTCGGTGTACGCCCAGCGGAACGGGCGACAGGTCTTGTTGTGGGCCCGGATGTATTGCATCAACTTGCGCCGCAGGTCCGCGGTCGAGGTGAAGATGCCGCGCGCGAGGCAGTCGCGCTCGATCTTGGCAAACCAGAGTTCGATTTGATTCAGCCACGAGCTGTACGTCGGCGTGTAGTGCATCGCGACGCGCGGATGCGCGGCGAGCCACGCGGCGACCGCCTTGGTCTTATGCGCGGCGAAGTTGTCGGCGATGAGATGGATCGCGCGGCGCTGCGGCTGGGCGGCCACCAGCTGGTCCAGGAAGGCCAGGAACTCGACACTCGTATGCCGGGCGACGGTGCGGCCCTCGACATGGCCCGTGCCGACCTCGAGCGCCGCGTACAGCGAGAGTGCCCCGTGGCGGACGTACTCGAAGCCGTGCCGCTCGGCGCGCCCCGGCGACAGCGGGAGCACCGGATCCCGGCGGTCGAGCGCCTGGATGGCCGTCTTCTCATCCACGCAAAACACCGCCGCGTGGGCCGGCGGCTGGAGGTAGAGGCCGATGATGTCGGCCGCCTTCCGCTCGAAGTCGGGGTCGGGGCTCGCGACGTAGCGCTCCAGCCGGTGCGGTTTCAACCCCGCGCGCTGCCACACGCGATGCACCGTGGCGGGGCTCACGCCGAGGCGCTGGGCGAGGCGGCGGACGGACCAGTGGGTGTAGGGCGGCGGGGGCGGCCGTTGGGTCGCCGCGATGATCTTGGCTTCGCGCGCGGGACTCAACCGATCGGGGCGGCCCGAGCGCAGCGCATCGCGCAGCCCCATGACCCGCGCGCGGTGGAATCGCCGCTTCCAGCGACTGATGCTGCTGGGGGCGAACCCGAGCTGCGTGGTGATCGTCTCGTACACGGTGCCGTCGGCC
>JAIBHM010000237.1 GCA_020028535.1 Armatimonadota bacterium
GCAGCGCCGGGTGACGCGCTGCTCGTGGAGATCCTCGACTTCGAAAGCAGCGGCTGGGGATGGACCGCCATTATCCCGGGCTTCGGGCTGCTGGCGGAAGATTTCCCTGCGCCGTTTCTGCACATCTCGAGCTACGGGGCCGGGGGCGTGGAGTTCGCCCCCGGCATCCGGCTTCCGGTGCGGCCCTTCCCGGGGACGATCGGCGTCGCCCCCGCCGCGGCGGGACTGCATTCGATCGTGCCTCCACGCGAGGTCGGCGGGAACATGGACATCCGCGACCTCACGCGCGGGACGAAGCTGTGGCTGCCGGTGCAGGTGCCGGGCGCGCTTTTCTCCGTGGGAGACACACACGCCGCTCAGGGCGACGGCGAGGTGTGCGGCACCGCGATCGAGTCGCCGATGACCGTTCAATTACGCTTCAGCCTCGTGAAGGCGGCGCGCCTGCGCCGGCCGCAGTTCGCGCTCTCGGCGCCGCCCACCGGCCATGTGGACGAGCGCGGGTACCACGCCACCACGGGGATCGCTCCGGACCTGATGCAGGCGGCGAAGGACGCGGTGCGCGACATGATCGACTACCTCGGCCGGGAGTACAAGCTGGCGCCGGATTTGGCCTATGCTCTCTGCAGCGTCGCGGTAGACATGCGAATCAGCGAGGTGGTGGACGTACCGAACTGGGTCGTGTCGGCGTACCTACCGAAAGCGATCTTTGCCTGAGCCGCTGATGGACGAGCGGGCGAGGAGGTCGTCGATGGGAGCCAGGTTCGCGGTACTCGAGCGGTTCATCCAGGAGAAGATGGCGGAGACGCACCTGCCCGCCGTCAGCATCGCGCTGGTGGAACGCGGGGAGACGGTCTACCAGCGAGGCTTCGGATTCCGTGACTCCGCGCGGGGCCTCCCGGCCACACCGCGCACGCTCTACGGCATCGGCAGCATCACGAAATCGTTCACGTGTCTTGCGATCATGCAACTGCAGGAACAAGGGAAACTACGTGTGGACGATCGGGTCGATCGCTATCTCCCCCTCGAGGTGCGACCCTTGGGCCAGCCCATCTTGCTGGGCCACTTCATGACACACAGCAGCGGCATCCCCGCCCTCGCCTACGCTGAGGCAGTGATCCGCCACGCCGCCGGCGCCGCGGACAAGTGGCTGCCCATGGGCAGTTACGATGACATGCTCACCTTCGTCAATGGAGCGGGGGACTGGGTGCAGGCCCGGCCGGGAGAGCGCTGGTTCTATCTGAACGAAGGCTACATCCTCCTCGGCGCGATCATCGAGAAGGTCTCCGGCCAGCCCTATGTCGAGTACGTGCAAGAACACATCCTCGATCCGCTCGGGATGAGCCGCAGCGTCTTCCGCAAGGAGCAGGTGGACGCCGACCCGGACGCGGCGGTGCCGTACGTGATTACAAAAGATAAGACGCAACTGCCTTCGCACTACCTGTACGGCCGGCTGAGTTCGGACGGCGGGATGATCAGCAGCGTCGAAGATATGGCGCGCTACGTTGCGATGTACTTGGCGGACGGGAGGGGGCCGCAGGGAAGAGTGATCAGCCCTGAGTCGCTCCGGGCGATGACCACCCCCTATGTGGCCCTGGTGCCTGAGGTCTATCCGGCATCCGAGCGCATTCCGACCGGGCATGCGGGATACGGCCTGTTCGTGTATCCGGACTTCTTCGGCCACACGGTGATCGGCCACGGCGGAGCCGTGCTCGTCAGCACCGCCCACCTTGCGTTCATCCGGGACCGGGAACTCGGCGTGATCGTCCTGGCCAACGGCAGCGGCTACGCCATGGCCCACTTTGCCCATGCCGCGCTCGCAGTAATGCTGGGTGAAGATCTCTGGACGCTACCCGGAATCGCGAGCGACCGCGCCCTCGAATTACTGACCGGCCGGTATGAGACGTATCAGGGAACCTACGGTGCCACAATCAAGCGCGCCGGCGATTTTCTCATGCTCGAGATCAAGAACAAGCTCCTCGCGCAGACGGTGCCCCTCGTCCCCGTCTCGCTGGACCCTGCCCACCCGCGGTTTTTCACACTCTCGCTGGGACGCCGGATCACCGTTGAGTTCGATGTCCATGACGGCGAGGTTGATTTTATCTACGAGCGTTACAGAATGCGCCGCGTCGGCGACGCCGCCGAGGCTTCGTAGCGGCGCGTCATTATGAGACGATCTCAGGAACTGCTCGCGTTCAGTGGTGCCCTGCTCGTATTCAGCTGCGCGGGCGCGGCACAGCCCGCCCCCGCGCCACAACTCGCACTTTCCCGGATCGCCGGTGGACTGGAGACCCCCGTCCACGTCACGCACGCCGGTGACCGCTCGGGCCGCCTGTTTGTGGTGGAGCAGCCCGGCCGGATCCGCATCATCCGCGATGGGCGGGTACTGGCACGGCCGTTCCTGGATATCCGGAGCAAGGTAATCTCCGGAGGAGAGCTCGGCCTGCTGAGCGTGGCCTTTCATCCTCGTTACGCTGCCAACGGCCGATTTTTCGCGAACTACACGACGGACGAAGGAGGGCGCCTGCGCAGCGTGATTGCGGAGTATCGCGTCTCGGAGAATGCGGATGTCGCTGATTCCGCCGAGCGGATCCTGCTGGAGATCGATCAGCCGTATCGCAATCATAACGGCGGCCTGAATCTCTTTGGTCCGGACGGGATGCTGTACATCGGGATGGGGGACGGGGGCTCGGCACGCGATCCATTCGACAACGGTCAGCGCCTGGACACGCTGCTCGGAAAGCTCCTGCGCATCGACGTCGACGGCAACACGCCATACCGGGTTCCCTCGGATAATCCCTTCGTCAACCGCGCCGGAGCGCGTGGTGAGATCTGGGCGTACGGTCTG
>JAIBHM010000074.1 GCA_020028535.1 Armatimonadota bacterium
CAGACGAAGAAGTGTCCGGCCGGCGGAGGGGGACCTCTTCCGGCGGACACAGTCGTGGGCATTCTGGCGTCGGCGCCATGCGATACGGACATCGCGTGCATCGCGGCCGGTCATCGGCAGCCCTGGCCCAAATACGGGTTTGCGACGGACGACCCTGACGGCGCAGGTCCGATCCCGCCGCAGGCAGTAAACACCAAGCTCCCGTGCGGCCTTCCGTACATGCTGGTGGCGCAGACCTTCCTGGCGGAGGACAACTCCATTCGTAACCGGCTGTTCTTGACCATCAACTTCGAGCAGTGGTTCGCGAACTACTGGAGGTTCGACGAGGCGCAGATGAAGGTTGTAAAGAAGAGCGGCGAAACTTGCATTGCCGGCGATCCCTACTGCCTGCCAGACGGTAAGGACTCGAACCTGTTGACCTATGGAGATTACGGCGCCGTACCGCCCTTCCCGGATATCTCCTCCGTGGAGAACAACTTCAACTGCCGGATGAACGGTGGAGGCGTGATTAACTCGCTGCCCGTGGCCTGCGTCGAGCCCCCGACTACCCCAACCAGTGACTTGGGGTGCTACGCTCCGGTGATGACCTGCAGCGGTACACCGGAGGTGAGCCGCCAGGTCCTGATGCTGCTGGACGGCGGCGATTACCAGATCAACGGCAATATCAAGGGCCACGGGACGATGGTGGTGGACGGCAACCTGATCGTCAACGGGGACTTTGAGTACTGGGGCACGATCATCGTCAAGGGTACGCTCACCCTCGGGGCCGGCAGCGCTGTCATCCATGGCGGCCTCGTGGCGGACAGCACGTTGAACATCAGCGGCAACATTCAGGTGGAAGGCGGCGGCACAATCACGAACGTGCCGACCGGCCGATCTCTCGTCATCGGCAGAGGCTGGTGGGAGCGCTAGTACTACAAGAAGGAGCGTAGGGGCACATGGCATTGTTTGGAGCCAAGTCATTTGTGGGAGTCGATGTCGGCAGCCACGCCATCAAGGCGGTGGAGCTGGCGCCCGTCGGGTCCCGTTTCAAGGTGGTGCACGCAGGGATCGGCGACACGCCGGCCGGGGTTGTCAAGGAGGGGGCGGTGGTGGATCCCCAGGCCCTCGGTCTGGCGATCCGCCAAGTCATCGGTCAGGCCGGGATCAAGGGCGGCCGGGTCGTGTCCGCCGTGGGCGGGCAGGCCGTCATCGTGCGTGAGCTGAAGCTCCCGCCGATGAGCGACGACGAGCTCAAGCAGGCCGCGCGGTTCGAGGCCGAGCGCTATATCCCCTACGGCGTAAAAGAAGTGAACATGGATTTCGATATCATCGGCGAGACCCTCGAAGACAATCAGAAGAAGATGGTGGTCCTGTTGGTGGCGGCGCGCAAAGAGATCGTGGACAAGCACGTGCAGGCGCTTGAGGCGGCCGGGCTGCAGCCGTTCGTGCTGGATGTCGAGTCGTTCGCGGTCATGCGCGCCCTCGACGCCCAGGCCCACAGCAACGGCGAGGCGGCCGTGTTCGTGGACCTCGGCGCCGAGACCACCGACATCGTCATCACCGAGGGCGGCCAGCTGCGGTTGACCCGCAACGTGAACATCGGCGGCGACAGCCTGACCAAAGCCGTGGCCGGCCGCATGGATATGGAGTTTCACAGCGCCCAGCAGATGAAGGAAGAGAAAGGCGCCGTGCTGCTGGAAGGCGAAGCAGCGCCGGACGATCGAAACGTCAACACGCTGCACGACGTGATGCTGCCGATCCTGGGCGACCTGGCCACGGAGATCCGCCGGTCGCTGGACTACTTCCAGACCCGATGGCGGGAGAGCCGGGTGGGTCGGGTGGTGTTGAGCGGCGGGACGGCGCGTCTGGAGAACCTCGACCGGTTCCTGTCCCTGGAACTCGGGGTGGAGACCATCGTGGGCGATCCATTCACACAGTGCGAGGTGCCGGACCGGGTCCTCGGCGGTGAGGCCCGCAAGCAGACCGCCCCGGCGCTGGCCACCGCGGTCGGTCTGGCGATGAGAGGAGCGGCCGAACGATGATCCGTATCAACCTGCTGCCGCGCGAACGGGTTCAGCGGCAACCCCTTGCCCCGCGCCTTCTCCTGATCCTGGTCGGCGCCATTGCCATCGTCGCCGTAGCCGCCGCGACGCTGGCCCTGAGTGCACGCAACAACGCGGTCCGTGGCCGGATTGCCCGCGTGGAGGAGCAAATCAACATTCTGCGCCCGAAGGTCGAGCGGGTGGCTCAGCTGCGCAGGGCGATCGAGAACGCGCGTCGCAAGGCCGACCTGCTGAAGAGTCTGGAGGCATCGCGCGTCCCCTGGGACGTCATCCTGGAGGAACTGCGCGCCATCCTGCCCAAAGACGTGTGGCTGACGCAGCTGGAGGCCCTGGACGCGGGCAACATGAGCTTCGGCGGATATGCGCTGAGCTACACCGCGGTGGCCCGGTTCATGGTGAGCCTTGAAGATTCGAAGATGTTCCAGAACGTGGACATGACCATCAGCCAGAAGCAGATGGTCGCCGGCCGCGAGATCATCAACTTCTCGCTCATCGGTCAGTTCGTGCGCGCGCAGAAGGAGGCGAGCGTCCGATGAACCGCCGCGAGCGCATCCTGTTGATCGTCGGTTCCAGCATGATCGTCCTGCTGCTCTTCTACTACTACGTCTACTCCCCAAAGCAGCGGGAGTACCAAGCGTTGAAGACCCAGCTGGCCGAGCGTGAGGCGACCCTCCAGCGGATGGAAGCCGACGTACGCCTGGCGCCGCAGCTGGAGGCGGAATTCGCGAGGCTGCAGGCCGAAATTGCGAGGCTCGAGAGCAAGCTTCCCACGGAGAAGGAAACAGCCGTGTTGCTGGTGCAGCTGCAGAGCCTGACGGAAGACCTGAGCATCAACCTGACGTCGATCCGCCCCGGCCAACTCGAGTCCGGGGCCACCCAGCCCGTGCAGACCGGCCAGACCGCCCAACCAGGGCAGCAGCCTGTCCAACCGGTGGGCGCATACATGCGCTACCCGATCCAACTCAACATGACGGCCAGCTACGCGGAGCTGTTGCGATTGTTCAGCCGGTTACGCGACTTCCCGCGGTTGATCGTCGTGCGCAAGCTGATCGTGTCTCCGCGAGAAGTTCCTGACCTCAACACAGCCCTAACCGTAGAAACGTTCGTCCTCCCCAAGGAGGCACGGTAATGAGCAAGGTTATGGAACGTGTTCGAGCATTCGTGAAGAAGAACCCGGTCGTTGCCGGGGTGGTGGCGATGGTGCTCATTGCCGCAGCAGGATACCAGGTGGCGAGAGCGGCGTTCGGCGGCCGCGCCCCTGCGCCGACGGCCGCGGTGAGCCCTACGGCACCTCCCACGGCTGCGCGGCCGGCAACGCCGCCGGCCGCGACACCCACTCCAACACCGACCCCCGTGGCGTCGCCCGCGCCGGTCGGAAAGCCGGCCCCTGCGCCCGCGGTTACCCCCGCACCTACGGTGGTCATCCCGCCGGCACCGGGCTCCAAGGTCCCGCCCGGCCCTGTGGGTCGAGACGATCCCTTCGTGCCCCTTGTGAGGCCGGCGGGACCCAGCACTGCGCCGCCTCCCCCGCCTTCGGTTGGGCTGCCGCCGCCTCCGTTCCCCACGCCGGGGGGAGTGCCGCTGCCGCCTCCACCGCTGCCCGGAGGGGGAATCGCGCCGTTTCCTGTTGGTCCCGAGGGCATCGTTATTACAGGAATCGTGGGCAACTCACATGCGGTCGCCATTATCGTGATTGGTGGCAGGACAGCCATCGTCGGTGCCGGCGACGAGCTGGGTGATTTGCGGGTAGTGCGCGTGGATCCGGTCCGAAGACTAGTCGCGTTCTCGCGGGCTGGAAGGCGCTTCGATGTCAGGATGGGAGGTGAGTAGGCAGATGCAGCGCCGTTTCGCTTATCGTGATCGCATTCTTCCTAGCCTCTTCCTGGTCGCACTGCTGGCGCTCCCGTCGCTGGGCACCGGGCCGGCCTTGGCTGCACCGAAGCGCATTACCCAGGTGACCGTCAAGGATTTCGGGACCCGACTGGTGATCGGAATCGTCTCCACCGGCCAGATTCTCTTCCATGTGACGGAGATCTCGAACCCTCCGCCTCCGCGCGTCGCGATTGACATTCTCGACGCCGTCGCCGATGAGGAGCTGCGCGTCACCACCCAAGTGAACAAAGGGAACGTGCTCCGCGTGCGCGTTGGGCAGTTCCAGGATTCGCCCGCGATCGCGCGCGTCGTCGTCGACCTTGTGCGGCCGGTGCCGCTCGATATCGAACGCACCGCCCCCAACGTGCTCACGGTGGGCGTGCGCCAGATTCCTGTGACAGAAGGCGAGGCCCGGCATGCCGCCGCCGCGCCGGTCCCGGTCAAGCCGGGCGCCCAGACGGGGAATCCCGCTCCCACGCCGCAGGCGGTCATGCCCGCGGTCTCCGCGGCTCCGGGCACCGGGATCGTCAAGACTTCGCAGGCCACAGCCCAGGCCCCAGGGACCATCCGCTTGCTGGAGTTCCGCGGCGTCGCGCTCGCCGACGTGCTGAGCGCGCTGGCGCGTCTCTGCGGCTTCAACCTCGTTACAGACGGATCGGTCCAGGGAACGATCACGCTCCGGCTCGTCGACGTGACGTGTGAAGATGCGCTGCGCTTCGTCCTTGAAGCCAACGACCTGGGGTTCCGGCGGCTCGGCCGGAACATCATCATCAGCTCTGCCGCCCGCCTGGCGCCGCCACCGGAAGCTCCGGAGACTATCGCGTACCGGCTGGCGTTCGGCGACGTGAACCAGATCCGGGCCGCGATCGCAGCCGCCGTGCCGGGCGTGCGCGTCGCGGTGGACCCGCGCACCAACGCGCTGTTGATCACCGGGACGGCCGGGCAGCACGAGGAAGTCGTCCGCGTGCTGGGTACCCTGGACATCCGGATCGCGCAGATCGTCATCCAGCTGCACGCGATCGAGGTCAGCACGAGTGTCATCCGGGACCTCGGTCTCCTCGTATCACCCGAGGGGACGATCGGGTCGATTGGGAACTTTTTCCTGGACAGTCTGAACAACCGCATCGGCTTCGCACTGGCGCCGGACCCGGCCGGCCTGTTGCAGTTCCGGCTGCGGGCGCTGGTCACAGAGGACAAAGCCCACATTCTGAGCGCGCCGCGCATTGCGACGCTGGATGGAAATAAGGCGACGATCCTGCTCGGGGATCGCGTGCCGATCTTCACCGTGACCACGCAGGCCGGCGTCACGACGACCACCGTCACGTTCGTTGACGTCGGCGTCAAGATGGAAGTCACGCCGCGGGTGAACACGGACGGGTTGATCACCCTCAGCATCAAGCCCGAGGTAAGCGCGGTAGCAGCGATCGTCACCGGCCCCGGCGGCCAGCAGGCGCCGCGGGTGGCCACGCGATCGGCAGATACGATGCTCACGGTTAAGGATGGGCAGACCATCGTGCTCGGTGGGCTGATCAGCCGCGAGGAGCGGGAAACGCTCATCAAGGTGCCGCTGCTCGGTGACATCCCGATCATCGGCGAGCTGTTCCGCTTCCGAAACACGGACCGGCGGGAGAGCGAAGTGATCTTTCTCATCACGCCGGTGATCAATAAGGATTAGACGGGGGAGAGCGATGGCCAGGGCGATGCTCGTGATGATGCTGTTGGCGGTCGCGGTCCCGCCGGCGCTCGCGCTTGGGCCGGCACCGGTGGCCCAGCCTCTTCCATCGTTTGACACCACGCGCTATTACGACCAGGCGCGCTTCGACGCGGCGATTGCGCCGTACACCCAGGCCATCGCGCGAAACGCCAATGACGCCCGGGCACACTACTGGCTGGGTGTGGCGTATCTCCACATGGCTAGGCTCCGTGTGCTCAGGCTGGCGCCGTTTGCCAGGGGCTTCGACGCGAGGGCCGTGGCGTCTCTGGAGCAGTCGGTCCGACTGCAGCCAGCCACTGAGGCGATCCTGGCGTTGATGGAGGCGTACGCGATGGTGGGCGCGGTGGCGAAGTACAACGCGCTCACGGAGCGCGTCTCCTCAATGGCGCAGCCCGTGCCGATCAAGTAGCATCTACTCTCGCGACCGGAGCAAGGCGTTGAGCCGCGGCTGGAGTCTCCTCCGGCCGCGGTTATGCGTTTGACTCATCTATGGGATGGTACGTGCGGCCTGACCTGTGATGTGATCCACGGCAGGGAGCCCTGTGGATCGCGCGCAGACCGGTGCCACACTTCTCGAGGTCGCCGTAGCGCTCAGCATCGCCGCGACGACCGCCGCTCTGATCTGGCGGACTGAGCCGCTCGGAGCCCGGCTCGCGCTTCGCGCCGCGTCCGTCGGGTTGATCAGCGACCTCCGCCTTGTGCAGGCCAGGGCGATCGGCGAGCGCAGCCTGGACCGCGCCTACGGCCTGGAGATTCCCATAGGAGCAGACCGCTACACGCTGTTCGTCAGGAGTGGTGGCGCGCGGGTTCCGCTGCGCTTGCGCACGCTGCCGCCCGGAGTTCGCGTGACCTACGCGCGCTTTGGCGGCACGAACTCGTCGAGCGTCTTCTTCACCGGGGTGAGCCTGTTCGGCGCGCCCTCAGGCGGCGGCACCGTCACCTTCACCAACAGGGCCGGCCGCCTGTGCGTCCGTATTGCCCCGGCCACGGCCCGTCCCCGGGTCAGTAACGCCAACTGCCCGTAGAGGAAAGTCGTTCCCACGAGGCCAAGTCAACTGAGGCCTACAGTGATCCGATCGGTTCTTCCCGGGACAACCAAGGAGCGAGCGGCGATCCGAGTGGAACCCCTGCGAGCGCTGATGCGCGAGCGCGGCGTGGAGGCGATGCTGATTCAAAAACCGGAGAACCGCCGGTACGTAACAGGGTTCAGCGGATCGGCGGGGTTTGTGCTCGTATCGGCGACCGCGTCCATCCTGCTGGTCGATTTCCGCTACGTCGAACAGGCGCAGACCGAAGCCCTGGGGTTCGAGGTGATCAAGGCGGAGCGCCAGTTCATCGATACGCTCGCCGAGGTCGTCCCTGCGCGCGGGCTGGGACGGATCGGGTTCGAGAGCGACGCGATGAGCTACAAGCAGTACGAGGATTTCTCGAAGCGTCTGGCTCCCGCAGTTCTGGCTCCGGTGGAGGGCGTGGATCGGCTGCGCTGGGTGAAGGATGCCGACGAGATCGCGCAGATCACCAGGGCAGTGGAGATCGCGGACGAGGCGTTCGCGCACATTCGGTCCAGCCTCCGTCCTGGGGCGGTGGAGCGCGAGATTGCCATCGAGATGGAGTTCTTCATGCGCCGGCGCGGCGCGGATAAGGAAGCGTTTGAGACGATCGTGGCGAGCGGCCCCCGGTCGGCGCTGCCCCACGGCCGCGCTTCGGAGCGTGTCCTGGCGCGGGGCGACTTCGTCACCCTCGACTTCGGCGCCCTCTGCCGGGGTTACGTCTCGGACTGCACGCGGACGGTGGTGCTTGGTGAGGTTTCACAAAAGCAGCGCGAGGTCTACGAACTGGTGCTGGCGGCGCAGCGGGCGGCCCTGGCGGGCATCAAACCGGGGATCAGCGGGAAAGACGCGGATACCATTGCGCGGACGATCATCACCGACGCCGGCTACGGGGATGCGTTCGGCCACAGCCTGGGCCACGGGGTGGGCCTCGCCGTGCACGAGGGCCCCACGCTGTCCCCGCGGGAGGAGGCCGTGCTCGCCCCCGGCATGGTGGTCACCGTGGAGCCGGGGATCTACCTGCCGGGCTGGGGCGGGGTGCGCATTGAGGACCTCGTGGTGGTCACCGAAGCCGGCTGCCGTTCCGTGACGCGCGCCCCGAAGGACCTCCTGATTCTCTCGTGATCTCGACCGGCGATTTCCGACCCGGTGTGGTCATTGAGCTGGATGGCGAGCTGTACGGCGTCGTCGAGACGCATCACCATAAGCGGGCACAGCGCCAGGCTTTCGTTCGCGCGAAGCTCCGCAATTTGAAGACCGGAGCGGTGCTGGAACGCAACTTCACCTCGGACGAACGCGTCCCGCAAGTCTATCTCGATCGCAAACCCATGCAATACCTCTACTCGCAGAGCGACGAGTACGTCATGATGGATCACCAGACGTATGAACAGCTGCCGCTCCGCGACGAGCTGCTCGGCGACGCGGTCCACTATCTCAAAGCGAACACCGACGTCACGGTCGTCTTTTACGAGGGGCAACCCATCGGCGTGGAGCTTCCCAACGCAGTCGAGCTCCAGGTCGTCGAGACCGCGCCGGGCTTCCGCGGGGACACCGCGGCCGGCAGTTCCAAACCGGCGAAACTCGAGACCGGTCTGACCGTCTCCGTGCCGTTCTTCGTGAACGTGGGCGACCGCGTGCGCGTGGACACGCGGACGGGCGAGTATCTGGAGCGCGTGAAATAGCGTTTGCGCTCTGGTATAATTGCGACGTGCTGGACCACCCACGGCTTGCCGGCGGTGCGCCTGGCCCGATCATCGTCGAGGCCAGGACGCCGAGCCACCAGGCCACCCCCGGGTGGTCGATTCTTTTTTTGGGCTGGGAGCGGTGTGGTCGATTCTTTTTTTGGGCTGGGAGCGGTCCTGACGTGTCTCGCCGCCGGACGCGCGAGATGGCCCTCCGGGTATTGTTCGAGGTCGACGTGGGGCGCCAGGCGCTCGAGGCGGCGCTCGAACGCATGCGGCCCGAAGTGAGCGGGCACGAGTGGGAGTACCTGCGCACCGTCTGTACGGGCGTATGGACCTCTCGGGTTGAGCTCGACCGAACGATCGCCGAGTTGACCACGGACTGGCCGATCGACCGCCTGGCCAATACCGACCGCTCGGTGCTGCGCCTTGCGGCGTACGAGCTGCTCCACACCGAAACGCCGCCGCAGGTGGTCATCAACGAGGCGGTCGAGCTGGCCAAGCGGTACGGTACAGAGGATTCGGGCCGGTTCGTAAACGGCGTACTGGGCACACTCGCGCGGAGGGTCACCCGCCGGGCCCAAGTTGGAGATGAGTCCTGAGCGGGTCCGTGCCCACCTCTGGATCAGCGGAATCGTGCAGGGAGTGGGGTTCCGATTCTTCGCGGCGCGCGCGGCTCGGCATCACGGCGTGAGCGGGTACGTGCGGAACCTGGCGGACGGCCGCGTCGAAGCCGTGGCCGAAGGTGACTGCCGCGCGGTCGAAGGTTTCACCGAGGATCTGCGGCGCGGCCCCGCGGGGGCCGTGGTGCGCACAGTCGAGACGCAGTGGGAAGGACCGGAGGGCACCACGGGGTTTGTGATCCGATGACGGAGGAGCGCTGACGCGCGTGTCGCTGGTGGCGTCCCAGGACCTGGCAACCTATCTGGCCACCAGGGGGCGTCTCGTCGATGACGCCCTCGACCGCTTTCTCCCTCCAGAAACGACTCATCCCGCCATCATTCATTCCGCCATGCGTTACTCGGTGTTCGCGGGCGGCAAACGCCTGCGGCCGATGCTGGTCATCGCCTCCGCCGAGGCGTGCGGCGCCCCGGCGCGGGACGTGCTGCCGGTCGCCTGCGCGGTGGAAGTCATCAACACCTACTCGCTCATCCACGACGACCTCCCCGCGATGGACAATTCGGACACGCGCCGGGGACGTCCCACCTGCCACATCGCGTTCGGTGAAGCGATCGCCGTGCTGGCGGGCGACGCGCTGCATGCGCTCGCGTTCGAGCTCATCGCCCGCGCGGAACAGACTTTCGGCGCGGAGCGCACACTCAGGGTGAGCCGCGAGATCGCCGCGTGCATCGGGACGGAGGGTATGGTCGGAGGGCAGGTCCTGGATCTGCTGGGAGAAGGGCGCACGTTCCCCGGCGGCGCGCGGGGGAAGGAGCAGCCTCTCCCCGACGTCGTGCGAGAAGTGCACCTGCGCAAGACCGCCGCGCTGATCCGCACGTCGGTGCGCGCCGGCGGCATTCTGACGGGCGCCACGACGGCGAAACTGGATGCCCTGACGGCCTACGGAGAACGGCTGGGACTCGCCTACCAGATCATGGATGACATCCTCGATGTGGTCGGCGAGGAAGCGAAACTCGGCAAGCGCACTGGAAGCGATGCCGAGAAGGCGACCTATCCAAAGGCGTTCGGCCTGGAGCGGTCGCGCGAGATCGCGGCCGAACTGACCCGGGAGGCCCAGGAGGCCCTGCGCCCGCTCGGGAGCGGCGGCGAGATCCTGCACGCGATCGCCGCCTACTTGTTGACACGGGACGCATGAACATGGCCACGAAGGCGGCCAGGACAAAAGCGGCACACCGGATCAGGCTCGACGTGGCGCTCGTCCGGCGCGGCCTTCTTCCCACACGCGCAAAAGCCCAGGCGTCGGTGCTTGCGGGAGAAGTGTACGTCAATGGCGCGCGCGCGGCCAAGGCAGGGATGCCCGTCCCCTCCGACGCTCGTCTCGAGATGCGCTCGCGGCGGCCGGCCTTCGTGAGTCGGGGAGGAATCAAGCTCGAGCATGCGCTCACCGCCTTCGGGATCGACGTGGAGGGGAAACGCGCAGCCGACATCGGTTCCTCGACCGGCGGATTCACCGACTGCCTCCTGCGCCGGGGGGCAGCAAGGGTCTACGCGATCGACGTCGGCACAGGCCAGCTGGATTGGTCGTTGCGGAACGACCCCAGGGTGGTGTCGCTGGAGGAGCAGGACGTGCGCGAAGTACGCGTCGAGGACCTCGACGGACCAGTCGAAGTGGCGACCGTCGATGTGTCGTTCATCTCTCTGGCGAAGGTGCTGCCGTCTTTGGGCCGCCTCGTGCGAGAGGGCGCCACCGTCGTGACGCTGGTGAAGCCCCAGTTTGAGGCGGGGCCGAAGGCCGCGAAGCGCGGCGTCGTTCGGGAAGCGGCAGTGCACCTGGAGGTGCTGCGAGAGGTGGCCGCTCGCGCGGCGGCGTCCGGGTTCAGCGTGCTGGACGCGACCTATTCGCCGATCGCCGGGCCGGACGGCAACATCGAGTATTTCCTCCACCTTCGGGCCGTCCCCGGGGAAGCACCGACGCCCGACCTGGCATCGGTGGTCTCCGCCGCCCACGGCGCGGTGCGCCGCAAAGGCGAACGGCGATGAGCGCCGTCGGCGTGATGGTGAATACCACACGGTTGCGCGAGCGTCCGGAGATGCTGCCCCAGGCGCGCGAGGCGATCGACGTGTTGCTGGCGCACGCGGACACCGTCTGGGTAAACGAGGAAGCGGCGATCCTGCTCGCCCGGCCGCGGCTGGGACGCACTGAGGAAGATCTCGCAGAGCGGGCCGACCTGCTCGTCGTCTTTGGAGGCGACGGCACGATCCTTCGGGCCGCCCGGCTGGCCGCCGCCAGGCGCACCCCGATCGTGGGCGTGAACATGGGCGGATTCGGGTTCCTGGCGGAGCTGGGGACTGAGGACTTTAGGGAGGCGGTCCCGGCGCTCCTTGCCGGACGCTATGAGCTGGACGATCGCATGATGCTCCAGGCCGAAGTCGAGCGTGACGGCCGCACGCAGACGATGCTTGGGCTGAACGACACTGTGGTGACCAAGACCGGTGCGGCGCGGGTGTTGCGCCTGCGCATCTCGGTGAACGGCGAGCACCTCGCCAGCTACCCCGCCGATGGGGTCATTGTCGCGACGCCGACGGGGTCCACAGCATACTCGCTGTCCGCAGGTGGTCCCATCCTCCACCCGCGGGTCGAGGCTCTGGTGATCACGCCGATCAGCCCGCACACCTTTAACTCGCGCTCTGTCGTCGTGGATCGGAACGACGAGGTGACGGTAGAAGTCACATCACCTGCTTCCGACGCCATCCTGACAGTGGACGGGCGCGAGGGCGGGGCCCTCACCGCAGTGCCGCGGGTGGTGGTGCGGCGCGCCGCCCAGACAACGCGATTCGTGCGACTGCGCGGCTCAAGCTTTTACAGCATCCTGCGGACCAAACTCGCCTGGGGTGAGCGGGCGGCATCGGAGGGGGACCGGTGACAAAATACATCTTCGTGACGGGCGGCGTGGCGTCTGCGCTGGGGAAGGGCATCACCTCAGCCTCGCTGGGGCGGCTGCTGGTGGCCCGCGGCCTCCGCGTGACGATGCTGAAGTTCGACCCATATGTCAACGTGGATGCCGGCACGATGAACCCGCACCAGCACGGCGAGGTCTTCGTCACGGACGACGGCGCCGAGACCGACATGGACCTCGGCCACTACGAGCGCTTCATCGACGCGAATCTCACCCGCGACAACAACACCACGACCGGCAAGATCTACGGAACGGTCATCGCCCGGGAGCGGCGGGGCGAGTACCTGGGCGGAACAGTTCAGGTCATCCCGCACGTCACGAACGAGATCAAGGAAGAGATCCACAGGGTGGGGCAGCTGGTCAATGCCGATGCCGTGATCGTGGAAGTCGGCGGTACGGTCGGCGACATTGAGGGGCTGCCGTTCCTGGAAGCGATCCGGCAGTTCCGCCATGACGTGGGCCCCGGCAACGTCATGTACGTCCACGTATCGCTGGTGCCCTACCTCGAGGCGGCCGGGGAGTTGAAGACCAAGCCCACACAACACAGCGTGCGGGAGCTGCGCAGCATTGGGATTCAGCCCGATGTCATCGTTTGCCGCACGGAGCGCCCGCTCTCCCGGTCCGTCAAGGAGAAGCTCGCGCTGTTCTGCGACGTGGCGCCCGAAGCCGTGGTCCAGGCGCTCGACGCGGAGACGATCTATGAGGTGCCCCTGATCCTGGAGGACGAGGGGCTCAGCTCGCTCGTGTTCAACCGGCTCGGCCTGGAGGGCCCGCCTCCGGATCTGAGTGACTGGCGGGAGATGGTCGACCGCATCAAGCGTCCGACCGGCATGGCGCGCATCGCGCTGGTCGGCAAGTACATGGGCGTGGAAGACAGCTACGTCAGTATCGTGGAGGCGCTGCGCCATGGCGGTATCGCGCATCGCTGTGAAGTGGTGATCGACAAGGTCGATTCCGAGCTGCTGGAGCGGTACAGCGACGAGGAGGCCATCGCGCGCCTGCGGGAGTTCGACGGCATTTTGATCTGCCCCGGGTTTGGCTCCCGCGGCGTGGAAGGCAAGGTGAAGGCAATCCGATATGCCAGAGAGGAACAGGTCCCGTTTCTTGGCGACTGCTACGGGATGCAGTGGGCGGTAGTGGAGTTCGCGCGCCACGTCTGCGGCCTGCACGGCGCGAATACCACCGAGGTCGACCCGGACACGCCGCACCCGGTGATCGACTTGTTGCCGGAGCAGAAAGATGTGACCGAGAAGGGCGGCACCATGCGTCTCGGCCTCTATCCGTGCCGG
>JAIBHM010000238.1 GCA_020028535.1 Armatimonadota bacterium
CGTTTGACGGACGTAAAAGCGGATCGGCCCGTAGCCCGTGCGATCCCGGCGCGGCAAGGCCCGTCGCTGATCGAACGTGTCCGCCGCTACTTCCGCGAGGTATATGCCGAGCTCCGTAAGGTAGACTGGCCGAGCCGTCAGGAGCTCACCGCAATGACCATCGTGGTGATCGTCGTGCTGATGGCGATGGCGATCTACCTGGGCTTGTGGGACCTGCTGTTTGGCTGGCTGTTCCAGCAAGTGCTGGCCCGGTAGCGATCCTTCCAAAACTCCCATGGCAGAAGACACAGTTAAAGAAAAACTCGAAAAGAAACTCTTCGTCGACGTCGAGCCGGAGGAGCCGAAGCCGGAGCCTACCTCGGCGCCCGAGGCGCAGGATGAGGCTCGGGGCGGGGTGGCGGTGGAGGAAGCTCCGGAAGCCGCTGCCGGGGCGCCCGCCGAAGAAGCCCCCAAAGATCCCCGCATCAGGTGGTATGTGATCCACACTTATTCGGGGTACGAGAACAAGGTCAAGTCCAACCTCGAGCGCCGCACGCAGTCCATGCGCTCGCAGGGCGGGGAGAAGATCGCTCAGGTCCTGGTCCCCACTGAGAAAGAAAAGGAAATCAAGGGCGGGAAGCGGCGCGAAGTCGACCGCAAGATCTACCCCGGCTACGTCCTGGTCGAGATGATCATGGACGATGACTCCTGGTATGTCGTCCGCAACACCCCCGGTGTGACCGGCTTCGTGGGTTCCGGGGCGCGACCGGTGCCCCTCGAGGAAACCGAGGTGCGGCAGCTTCTCAAGCAACTGCGGGACGAGACTCCCAAGTACCGCATCACGTTTCAGAAGGGCTCCACGGTCCGCATCACCACCGGCCCGTTCGCCGATTTCACCGGCGTGGTGGATGAGGTCATGCTGGAGAAGGAAAAGGTCCGCGTGCTCGTATCCATCTTTGGCCGGGCGACGCCGGTTGAACTGAATTTCGGGGACGTGGAGAAGGTGTAGCGCATGGCCAAGAAAGTGATCGCCGTGGTCAAGCTCCAGATCCCCGCGGGGAAAGCCACACCGGCCCCGCCTGTGGGCCCGGCGCTCGGCCAGCACGGCGTCAACATCATGGAGTTCTGCAAGACGTACAACGAGCGCACGGCGTCGCAGGTCGGGACCATCGTGCCCGTGGAGATCACGGTGTACGCCGACCGCACCTTCACGTTCGTCACGAAGACCCCGCCGGCCGCGGTGTTGCTCCGCCAGGCCGCTGGATTGGAGAAGGGCTCGGGCGAGCCAAACAAGATCAAGGTCGGCAAGGTGACACGCGACCAGGTACGGCAGATCGCGCAGCAGAAGATGAAGGACCTCAACGCCCACGATATCGACGCGGCGATGCGTATGATCGAAGGCACCGCTCGATCGATGGGCATCCAGGTCGTCTAGTACACATACCTACGAGGAGGGTGGGAGATGCCCGGCAACGGTAAGCGATACACTGAAGCCGCGAAAAGCATCGACGAGACCACCTTGTACGACCCGCGCGAGGCGATCCGCCTCGTGAAGCAGGGCGCCAAGGCGAAGTTCGACGAGACCATCGAGGCGGCAATCCGCCTCGGAATCGATCCGAAGCAGGCCGACCAACAGGTACGCGGGACAGTCGCCCTGCCGGCCGGTACCGGCAAGAAAGTCCGCGTGCTGGTGTTTGCGAAGGGCGAGAAGGTCAAAGAAGCTGAAGCCGCCGGCGCGGATTACGTCGGCGCCGATGAGTACATCGAGAAGATCAACGGCGGCTGGCTCGACTTTGACGTCGCCGTCGCCACGCCTGACATGATGGGCACAGTCGGCCGCCTGGGACGGGTCCTCGGCCCGCGCGGTCTCATGCCAAACCCGAAAGCCGGCACCGTCACCTTCGATCTCGCGAAGGCGGTCAAGGAGATCAAGGCGGGCAAGATCGAGTACCGTACGGAGAAGGCCGGCATCCTGCACGTTCCGATCGGCAAGGCGTCGTTCACCGAGGAGCAGCTGCTCGCCAACTTCACCGCGCTGATGGAAGCCGTCATGCGCGCGAAGCCGGCCTCGGCCAAAGGACAGTACCTGCGCTCGATTACACTCTCGAGCACGATGGGGCCAGGCGCGAAGGTGGATCCCGCCAAGGCGGAGGCGTTGACGAAGGTCGCGACCTAGTGATACACTAGGCGCCGCTTGACCGAACGTAACTGCATACGCTGCGCCGTAGACAGCAGGCGATCCCAAGCGTGAGCGAGGGACCTGAAATGCCGTAGGCGGCCTGCCGAGGTGCTCACAAAGTCGTGGGCCTGTCTATTGGCGGGCCCATTTCGTTGTGAGGCAGTGGCGGGGAGGACAGACGGGAATGAACGTGCAGACGCCGGAGCGCGAAGAACACGAGCAGCGGGAACGGGCCGAAGCGCGGCTCGAGAAGGTCCAACAGGTTGAGACGATCCGGGCGTGGCTGAAGCAGGCCACGGCCGCCATCCTTACCGACTACCGCGGGCTGAACGTCGGCGAGCTGGTGCAGCTCCGGAACAAACTCCGCGAAGCCGGGAGCGACTACCGGGTTGTCAAGAACACCTTGCTCCAGCGGGCGGCCCAGGGGCTGGGGATCACCGGTCTGGAGCCGTATCTGGAAGGTCCGACCGCGGTGGCGATCAGCCGCGGGGATCCCGTGGCACCGGCCAGAGTGCTTCAAGAGTTTATCCGCCAGATGCGCAAACTCGAGATCAAGGGCGCCCTGGTGGAGGGACGGATCATCACCGCCGAGCAGGTGAGAGCGCTCGCGGAGATGCCCAGCAAGCCGCAGATGCAGGCGAGGCTGCTCGGCACACTGCAG
>JAIBHM010000239.1 GCA_020028535.1 Armatimonadota bacterium
GGGATTCGGCTCGATGATCGCCTACATTTTCCTGGGCGGTCCCGCCGTCGGGCAGGCCACGATCACCCGCTTCTACGCCATCCACTTCGGCATCTCGCTGGTGCTGCTGATCTTGATCGAGGTCTTCTTCCAGCGCACGCGTCGCAAGCGAATCAACATGTCGCTGCTGCCGATGGTGCTCTTCTTGGTGATGCTGATCTTCATCTCTCATCCCGATGTGCTGCCGGCCGAGTCGGGCCGCCGCGCCGATCCCACCCGCACCCCGCTGCCGATCCTGTCGGACTGGTATTTCCTGGCCCTCTACCAATACGTGAAGTACACTCCGCCGCTGTGGGCAGGGCTCGGTCCGGGTTTCCTCATTGGGCTCGGGATGCTGGTCCCGTTCCTGGATCGCAGCAAGGGCCGCCGCCCGCTGGAACGGCCGTTCTTCTTCGTCCTCGGGGTCATGGCGCTGATCTACTTCATCGCCTTTACGGTGTTGATCCTGTTCAACATCGCGGTCATCGAGCGCGAGCCCTTCATCGTTATGAACGTCACGGTGGTGGTGATGGTGCTGGCACTGCTGTGGGAGATTCGTTACCGCCGCAAACAGCGTGCCGCTGTCCCGGCGGCGCAAGAACCTGGTGCCCGGGCTCACGCCGCCGGTTAACGATGAGGCTGCTCTCAATCGTGGCGGCATTTGTCGTGGCGATGTGGGCGGTCGGCGCGGGGTGGGCGTCGCTGCGGGCGGCATGGGCGCAGCCTTCGCCCGAAGGGGTCCTCCGGACGGCGTCATACGCGGTGGTCTTACTGGCCGCGTTCCTTTACCTGGGATTCTGGGTATATGCTGCGGATCGGGGAGCGGGAAAGGTGCACCGGCGGATCGCCATCTATGAGCGGATCTTGAAGCGAAGGGATCAGGCAGATGCGTAATATGTACACCGCCGGCATCGTGCTGCTGTCGGGCCTGTCGCTCGCGTTCGCGCTTGGGATTCTCTACGGCGAGGCGACAGACCGCTGGTTCTTCGGCGGGGCGCTCGTGGGCGCGCTGCTGATGGCCTACTCAGGTATCGTCCTGTTGCTGCGCAAGATGGGCATCATCGGCCCCAGGAAGGCGGAACGATGAGCACAGGCGCCGGGATCGCCCCGAGCCCGCCCCGCAGCCGGTACGGCCGCTTCATGACGGGCGTCCTGCGCGGGACGCTGAAACTCGACGTGTGGATCAACAAGGTCTATCCCGCCGATTACAACCCCCTCTACTACACCGGCGGCTTGTCCAACCTGTTCCTGTTTATCCTGGTGCTGTCCGGCATCTTTCTCTTCTTCTACTATGAAGCGAGCCTCGTCGAGGGCTTCGCCTCGGTGCAGTACATCACCCTCGGCGTGCCCTACGGCGGGCTGATCCGCGGTGTCCACCGGTATGCGGCTGACGGCTTCATCGTGGCGGTGTTGCTGCACCTGTTCCGCAACTGGTTCACCGACCGGTACCTGTTCTCTCGGGATAACCCGTGGATCTCGGGCATGTTCCTGCTGATCTTCGGAGGGTTCGTCGGCTTCACCGGCTACCAGCTCGTCTGGGACGAACGGGCGCAGGTGCTCACCGCGATGTTTGTCGGGATGCTGCGCAGCCTCCCGCTCATCGGCGACTGGCTGGCACGCGTCTTTATCGGCGGGGCAGGCGTCAGCGACGGCACGCTGGTGCGGGCCCTCTTCCTGCACATCGGGCCGGCGTCCGCTCTATACGTGATGCTGTGGTGGCACTACCTGCGTCTGCGACATCCGAAGATCTGGCCGCCGGCGACATGGGTGCTGGCCAGCGTGGGTCTGGTCTTCTTACTCGCAGGAGTGATTCCGGCGACGAGCGGCCAACCCGCCGCTCCGGCGGGACGCCCGGCGTCTTTCCCCATGGACATCTTCTTCCTCATCCCCTTCTGGCTGCTGAATTACATGTCGCCCTTCGCCGTGATGGTGCTGCTCGGGGCGCTCTTCACGCTCGGCTTCGCGATTCCATACATCGCGCGACGCGAGGCGCCGCAGGAGATGTCGGTGCGGCACGCCGGGGTGGCCCAGGTGATTGACGGGAACTGCACGGGGTGTGAGCTCTGTTTCTTCGACTGTCCCTACAACGCCATCGCCATGGTGCCGTCGCCCGCGCCCGGTCTCTCCCGCGCCGCCGCCAACCGCACCTGGCTTGCGGTCGTGATCGAGTCACGGTGTGTGGAATGCGGCATCTGCATCGGGGCCTGTCCGTTTGAGGCGCTGGAGCTGCCGAAATTCCTGGAGCGCGACGTGCAGGCGCAGGTGCTCGAGGCAGTACGGGCATGAGCAATGGGCCGAAAGTCGTCGGCTTCGTCTGCGACTGGAGCGTTGACCTGGTTCCGCTGATGGAAGGTGGGCGCTTGCGGGAGATGCCCTCGGTGCGCATCATCCGTGTACCCTGTTCAGGGTTCGTCCGACCCTCCTGGCTGGAGGACGCGCTCGGTCGGGGGGCGGACGGCGTATTTGTCACCGGCTGTCCCTACGGAGACTGCCTCAACCGCGAAGGCAACTACCTGATGCGCGACCGCGTCGACCAGCTCCAGCGTCGTCTGCAGCGTCGCCGCGTAGATCCGGCGCGATTGGGCATGCTGGCGTATGGCCTTCATGACGGCCCGGCATTCCTCGCCGCGGTGCGGGCGTTCGTGGAGGGAATCCGCGCGCTGCCGGCGGCCGCGCCACCGCGAAGCGCCCCGGCTGCTCCGGCGCCGGCGGCAGCCGAGAGGGAAACGCCATGACGCGCCGGCCGATCAAGGTCTATCTCGCTTACTTCCTGTACTATATCTTCTGGTTTCTACTC
>JAIBHM010000240.1 GCA_020028535.1 Armatimonadota bacterium
TGATCAGGCTCGTCACGTCGCTGGTGCTCTGATCCGTGAAGGTGGCCGTCCCCCGGAACGCCTGGCCGCTGCCCACCGGCAACGTGGCTTGGACCGGCGTGACGGTCAGCGCCACCATGGCGATCACCGTGAAGGCGCTCGCGCTCTGGGCCGATCCTCCAGCCGTCGTCAATGCGATGAGGCCCGACGCCAC
The DNA here is from genome assembly GCA_020028535.1 of Armatimonadota bacterium. GTDB lineage: Bacteria > Sysuimicrobiota > Sysuimicrobiia > Sysuimicrobiales > Kaftiobacteriaceae > Kaftiobacterium. The sequence continues at coordinate 194 of JAIBHM010000240.1, forward strand.
CCCTGTCGGCACCGAGACAACCAGTTGGGTGGACGTTGCCGACTGCAGTGTGACCAGGACGCCGCCGATGCGCACCTGGTTCCCGCTCGGCGCAGGGTCAAAGTTCGTTCCGGTGACGGTGACGAGGGTACCCAGATGGCCGGCGGCCGGGCTGAACCCGCTGATGGTGGGCGGGGCCGTGATGACGGTGAAGGTGGTCGCGCTGGTCGCCGTGCCGCCGCGCGTCAGGACCGTAATGGGGCCGGTGGTGGCGCCGGAGGGCACCGTGGCCGTTAGGCTCGTGGCCGTGGCGGCGGTCACCGTGGCGAGGACGCCGTTGAAGGTGACCTGGTTCTTGGTGGCCACGGCATCAAAGTTAGTGCCCGTGATGGTGACGACGGCACCCACGAGACCGCTCGTGGGGCTGAAGTTCGTAATCGTCGGCGCGGCGACGGTCGTGAACGAGCTGGTGAAGGGCGTGAGCGCGTTGCCTGCCGTATCCTTGATGGCCGTGGTCAGCGAGAGCGTGTAGGTCGTCCCAGGAGCGAGCGGCCCGGTCGGGACGAGGAACACCAGCAGCCCCGACTCGCCGGGGCTGATCGTCGCCGGGACCGCGTCGGCGCCGCCCGTCAGTGTCACGCTCGTCGCCGTGAGCGTCCGCACATCCACCGGCTCGGAGAACCGGACGCCGATGATTTGGGTCAGATCTACGCCGAGGCTGCCGTTCGGGGGCCTGACCTCCTCCACGATCGGCGAGATCGCATCCGCTGCCGGCGGGCCATAGAACTCCGTAGTCGCGATGGGGCCGCTCGTGCTGGTGCCGCCCGCGACGAGGATCTCGCCGTAGGGGAGTAAGACCGACACGTGATTCGCGCGCGGGATCAGCAGCCCGGGAGTCACGGCACTGAAGGTTTGGGTCCCTGGATGAAACACCTCCGCGGTCGAGAAGAGTCCTGATGCATTCTCGCCGCCGAGGAGTAAGACGGTTCCGTCCGGACGCAGCGTCGCGGTGTGGCGGGCGCGCGGCGTGATGAGCGAAGCCGGCAGCAGTGTGAACGTTTCGGTTGCAGGGTCAAAGAGTTCCGCAGATCCGAGGAAGCCCGCGTCGGTCCGGCCTCCCGTGATCAAAATCCTTCCGTCGGTGAGCGTGACGCTCGCATGATCAAACCGCGGCGTCGTGAGCCCGTTCGGGAGCACGGTGAAGCTGCCCGCTGCTTCCGGTTCATAGCTGGGTTTGAAGAGAAGCACAGTCTGCGCATTGAACCCTTCGGCAGAGCTCAGAGCGCCGCTGCTCTGACCACCGGTGATCAGCACGCGCCCGTCAAGCAGCCCGTTCGCCACATGGCCGGCCCGCAGCACCTGCACCGTCGGCGTGAGCGCCTGGAACGTCTGGTCGCTGAATCGGAATCGCTCGATGCTGAAGAGTACGCCCAGCGTATCGAGGCCCGCGATCAACAGCGAATCGCGCTGAGGAAGAAGCGTCGAGCTATGTGCCGCACGGGGACTGGTCAGACTGTGTCCGAGCGCGGTCGCGCTGAGGGTCGTCGGCGAGAAGATCTCCGCGCTCGACACCACCCCGCTCGCGCCGGTGCCGCCGGTTACCAGCACCGTCCCGTCGGGCAGGAGATTTGCCGCATGGCCGGCGCGGGGCTGGGTCAGATTGCCCAGATTGATGACGCCCGCGATCGTGAGCCGGATGTAGCTCCCGGGGGCGCTGGCGAGCTGCACTTCCAGCGAATGCGGGCCGGCAGAAAGAGTCAGCGTCTTGTCAATGGTGGCGACGGTCCGGGAGAAGTCATTGGGGGCGACTACTTCGATGCCATCCACGAGCACATGCCCCGCGGAAACGGCATCTTCAATGCCGACCCGATCGCTGCCATCTGGATTTCCATTCACAATCTGTAATGCTAGGGGCTCGAGACGTACGCGGGCACGGTGAAGGTGCGTTGGAAGACATTCTGCGCCCCGCTCGTGCGCGTGAATTGTTCCTGGCCGAATAGATTTCGCGTCTGCGAGGCCGCTTCCAGGGGTGAGGCCGCCAGCAGGAGGAGCGGGAGGGCCGCGAGGCCGAACACGGCCGCGAAGAGCGCTGGGCACGACCCTCGACGGCGTGAGAAGATCACCAGGAGCCTCAGGAAATCAGGAAGCGCTGTGGGTCAATCTGTGATGAGGACGAAGCCTGACCCTCCAAGGCCGGCACGAGGACTGGCTTATACGCCCGCACCTGACAATTGTCAATCGCGTTTTCGGGAAAAAAACCGATCATTTTCTTGGCCCAGTTTCCATCGCCTCTTGCCCGTTCCGGGTCCCCTGGTCTGCCTGTGGTTTGGCATCATTATCGTTGCGGAGGTCCCGGGGAAAAGGGTAGTCTCTCGCCATGCCCTATCTCTTTCCTTACGAAGACCTCTTCATGTATGGCGTGGGTGCTGCGATCGTGGGACTCTTGATTCTGCGTGTGAGCCTTGCCCGCAGGCGTGCCCGACCGTAGTTTGATCTTTGTTCTACCCTCCTTTATAATCCGAACTAGTTGATCCCAGAGGAGATTCGCATGGATCGCGGCATGAGCCTCCTGCGCCAAGACGGTCGCCGCCGGGATCAGGTTCGCCCCGTCAAGATCACGCGGGACTTCATCAAG
>JAIBHM010000075.1 GCA_020028535.1 Armatimonadota bacterium
CGCGAGAGCACGGCCGATCTGCTGCGTCTTGCCAAAAGGAGCGGGACGGCGGTGCTGCTCGTCGGCCACGTCACCAAAGAAGGGCAGATTGCGGGTCCGCGGGTGCTGGAGCACATCGTCGACACGGTGCTGTACTTCGAAGGGGACCGCCAGCACGCGTATCGCATCCTGCGGGCCACGAAGAACCGCTTCGGCTCCACCAATGAAATTGGAGTTTTCGAGATGCGGGCGGAGGGTCTGCGCGAGGTCACTAACCCCTCGGCCGCGTTTCTGTCCGAACGCGCCCGCGAAGCGCCGGGCTCCTCCGTCGTGTGCGCCCAGGAAGGCTCTCGGCCGCTCCTGGTGGAGATCCAGGCCCTGGTCACGCCGACGGTATTTGGCATGCCCCGGCGCACCGTCTCGGGGCTGGACTACAATCGCGTGGTCGTTCTCCTGGCCGTCCTGGAGAAGCGGGCAGGGGTGCACCTCAGCAGCCAGGACGTCTACGTCAGCGTCGCGGGAGGGCTCACCATCGACGAGCCGGCCGTCGACCTGGGCATCGCTGCGGCGGTGGCGAGCAGCTTGAGAAACCGGCCTGTCGATCAGACGGCGGTCGCGATCGGCGAGGTCGGGCTGGCCGGCGAGATCCGTGATGTATCTCAGCTTGGAACCCGCATCGCCGAGGCGGCGCGGATGGGATTTCGGCGGGTGGTCACCCCCCGCGCAGGGGCCGAAGAACAGAAACGGGACGGCGTCGAGGCCGTCCCGGCCGAAGATCTGTCCGAAGCGCTTGCGGTGCTGATCCCTTAAGTGAGGTTGAACACCCCGAGCGCGCTGACCCGGGTGTATTCCTTCTCCAGCACGTCCTTCAGGTTGAGGTTGAGCAGACTGCACAGCGCCGCCAGGTAGAAGAGCGTCGTTCCGATCTCCGTCTCCAGGACCTCACGGCATTTCCCGCACATTTGCCCGCCCAAATGCGTTGACATGAACTGGTGGATGTCCCGCAGGCTGACGTCTGCAGGAAACTTCTGCTTGCCGGCGGTGACGGTGATGCAGCCGCAGGTCGTGACAGATTTCGCCACCGCCCGGTTCACCCGGGAGGTCGCCTCGGCCAGCTTGGTCTGCACGTCGAGGATACTGCGATGACGCAGGAGATATTGCGAGACGGTCTCTTGAAAATGGATCTCCCCCGTGTCTTTCATTCGCCCCTCCCGGATCACTCCGCCGGACTCGCCGCGTTGAATGCACCTCATTATATGGACTCGAGAAAACGACTGTCAAGGAAACAGCGACGCTGTATAGTTAGTATTGAAAGGGGTCGGTGGACTCATGACGCACGTCATCATTCGCGTGGCCGGCGCCATCCTCGGCGCCGTCGTAGGGACGCAACTTACCGGTGAGATCGTATCCGCGGTGCCCAGCCTGGCCCCCGCGCGTATCGCGCTGTTCATCGTCGGGCTGCTGGCCGGGGGACTGCTCGGCTCGTCCGTGGCGCTGTGGTTCTGGCGCTGGTTCGAGCGCCTGATGGCCTGGATCCTGTCCGCCCTGGCGCACGTCTCGCTGCGCGACATGCTTCTGGGCGCGGGAGGACTGGCCGGCGGTCTGGTCATCGCGTTCCTGGTCGGCTACCCGCTGTCGCGCATCCCCGGGATCGGACTCTACCTCTTCCTTGCCGCAGTGCTCGTATTCGGCTATCTCGGTTTTCATGTGGCGATGCAGCGGCGGGAGGAGGTCGCCGGCTCACTGTTGCGGGTGGAGCGGGGGTCGAGCCGGGAGCGGACCCGCGGGCGCGGCGTGCCGAAAATCCTGGACACCAGCGTGATCATCGACGGCCGGGTCGCCGATATCGTGAAAGCGGGATTCCTTGAGGCGCCGCTGGTGATCCCGCGGTCGGTGCTCACGGAGCTCCAGCGCATCGCGGACTCGTCCGATACGTTGCGCCGCAACCGCGGCCGCCGCGGGCTGGACATTCTGCAGCGGCTGCAGCAGGAGCTGCAGGCTGTGCAGATCGTGGATGATCCCAAAGACCCGGGTCTGGACGTGGACGGGCGCCTCATCGCGATGGCCAAGAGCCTGCGCGGCTGGATCGTCACCAACGACTTCAACCTCAACAAGGTGGCCGAGCTGCAAGGGATCAGGGTGCTGAACATCAACGAGCTCTCGCAGTCCCTGCGACCGATCGTGCTGCCGGGCGAAGAGCTTTCCGTCCAGATCGTCAAGGATGGCAAAGAGGCCGGTCAGGGCATCGGCTACCTGGACGACGGGACGATGGTCGTGGTGGAAGGCGGCAAGAAATACATCGGCGAAAAGTCCGACGTCGTGGTGACCAGCGTCTTACAGACCGTGGCCGGTCGCATGATCTTCGGCCGGCCCAAGGAAGGTGTTCCGCAAGCCCCCGAGCGCCGATGACCGATCCATCCGCGGCCGCCATCGTGGTCGCCGCCGGACGCGGGGAGCGCCTCGGAGCGCCCTCCGGAAAGGCGTTTGTCCTTCTGCTCGGCGAGCCAATGGTTCTCCACACCCTCCGCGCCGTCGAGGCATGCCCCCTCATTGACGGCATCGTCGTCGTGGTCCCGGCCGAACGCATCGGAGCCATGGAAGAGCTGGCCCGGCAAGCCGGACTGTCCTGCATCCGTGAGATTGTCCCCGGGGGCCGCGAACGCCAGGATTCTGTTCTGGAAGGGCTCACGCGCATCAAAGATCAGGGCGTGGTCGTCGTGCACGACGGCGCCCGCCCGCTCGTCCGTCCGGATGTGGTGGCCAGCGTCATCAAGGCGGCGGCGGATACGGGCGCGGCCTCCGCCGGCGTGCCGATGCGCGAGACGGTCAAGGCGGTCGAAGGCGTCGAGGCGACGGGGACCGTGGAGCGCGAGACCCTCTGGATCGCCCACACGCCTCAAGCGTTCCGGACGACGTTGCTCAAGGACGCGCACCGGCGGGCCCGTGAGGACGGCTTCCGCGGGCAGGATGACGCCGTGCTGGTCGAACGGTTGGGCCGCAGGGTTCGGATGGTGGAGGACTCTCCGACGAACCTCAAGATCACCGTACCCGAGGATCTGCGCCTCGCCGAGATGTACCTGTCTCAGACGAAGACGGCCGTCCCCACGACCCGCACGGGGATCGGCATGGACGCCCACCGCTTCGAGATGGGCCGCGCGCTCCGGCTCGGCGGCGTCGAGATCCCTGCGCCTCGAGGGCTCACAGGATACTCTGATGCCGACGTCCTCCTGCACGCGATCATGGATGCGCTCTTAGGCGGCGCCGCGCTGGGGGACATCGGCACGCACTTTCCGCCAGGAGATCCAGCGTACAAAGACATAAACAGCCTGGTGCTGCTGGCGAGAGTGCATGAGATGCTCAGCGCAGCCGGCTGGGGTGTCGCTCACGTTGACGCGGTCGTCCTGGCCGAAACGCCCCGGATAGCACCGTACATTCCCGAGATGCGCACCCGAATCGGCCGCACCCTGCACGTGGACGGCGCGGCGATCAGCATCAAGGCGACCACGACCGAGGGTATGGGCGCCATCGGACGGGGGGAGGGGATTGCGGCCTATGCCGTCGCGACAGTATCCCGGATCGGCTGACGGGGACCTACCCACCCTCCTGTTCCTGGAGCGAGCGGCGGTGGTCGAGCCCGTCAACGTCGAGCTGGATCGCCCCATGGCGGTGCACCCTCAGGTGACGGGGTTCTGGCGGGGGGGCGACTTCTACCGGACCGTCAAGATCGTTGAGACCCGCTATGAGTACGGGGAAACCTACCTGCGCGTGGTGACCGATCGCGGTTGCGTGGACCTGCGCCGGGTACGGGTGACCGATCCACGGACCCTGCGCACGCGCACCACGTGGGAGCTCTGCGCGGAGCTCGACGCCATCGAGATCCCGCGGCCGAAGTAACGACGGATACCCATGGCGCTGCGGCTGCACAACACCCTCACCAGGCGCGTCGAGGAGTTCGTGCCGCGCGATTCGGGGAAAGCAGCGATCTACGTCTGCGGGCCCACTGTGTACGACAACGCGCACATCGGGCACATGCGGGCCGCGCTGGCCTTCGACGTGTTGCGCCGCTACCTCGAGGCGAAGGGCTACCAGGTCCGCCACGTCCAGAACATCACTGACGTCGAGGACAAGATCATCGCGAGGGCGCGTGAGGAGGGCGTGCCGACCGAGGTGATCACCCGCCGCTACAGCGCCGAGTACCATGAGGCCGTCCAGACACTCGGCATCCTGACCCCTCATGTGGAACCGCGCGCGACCCAGCATGTTCCTGAGATGATTGAGATGATCCGAGGCCTGGTGGAGCGGGGGTACGCGTACTACGCTGAAGGCGACGTGTACTTCGACGTGATGCGGCTGTCCGGATACGGCAAACTGTCGGGGCGGGTGCTGGAGGAATTGCGCGCCGGCGCCCGCGTCGAGCCGGGAGAGTTCAAGCGGAACCCTGCCGACTTCGCCCTCTGGAAGAAGGCGAAGGCGGGCGAACCGGCGTGGGACAGCCCATGGGGCAAGGGCCGGCCGGGGTGGCACATCGAGTGCTCCGCGATGTCCCTCAAGTACCTGGGGATGGGCTTCGATATCCACGGAGGCGGCGACGACCTGATCTTTCCCCATCATGAGAATGAGATCGCGCAGGCTGAGGCGTACACTGGGCGCGAGCCCTTCGCGCGCTACTGGCTGCACAATGCCATGGTCATGGTGCGGGGCGAGAAAATGAGCAAGTCGCTGCGCAACTATTTCACGGTTTCCGAAGCGCTGCGCCGCTTCCCACCCGAGGTGGTCCGCTACGCGCTCACGGCTGTGCATTACCGCAAGCCCATCGACTTCGACGTGGAGCGGTTCGAGGAGGCCCGCAAAGCCGTGGACCGGATCGGTGCCGCGCTGCGCGCTGCGGATGCGGTCATCGCGTCCACCGGGGCCAGCGAAGGCGGAGGACCGCACTCGGAAGCACTGCGGAAGGCGGCGGAAGGAGCCTCCGCCGCATACGAGGCGGCGATGGACGATGACCTCAACACCTCCGGCGCCCTGGCGGCGATCTTCGACCTCGTCACCGAACTCAATCGCGAGACCGATCTCGTGGTCAAAGCTACCGCTGAGCCGGCGGCCCTGCTGCCGGGGCTCAAGGATGCACGCGTGGCCGTCGGGCGCATGCTCGGTATCCTCGGGCTCACCGTCACCACTGCGCGTGAGGATGAGCAGGTTCACGCGCGGGTGCAAGAACTGGCCGCTGCGCTGCGCAACGAGGCCGCCCATCTGTTCCCCGCGGAGGCCGGGACCACGCTGGATGAGGCGGTGGCCTTCATCCTCAAGGGTAGGGAGCAGGCACGCCGGCACAAGGACTTCAAAACGGCGGATCAGATAAGGGCCCGGTTGTCCGAGGCGGGCGTCCTCGTCGAAGATCTGCCGACCGGTCCCCGATGGCGGATCGCCGGACCCAACGGTCGCAGCCACTAACTCCTCACCCAATGGATGAGGACGCCATTCCGGGGAGGCGGGCCGTCCTCGAGGCGCTGCGTGCCGGCAGGCCGATCCGCAAGATCCTGCTGTCCCGCACCGCTCACGGCGCAGGCGTCAAGGACATCGTTCACGAGGCGAAAGGGCTCGGCATCGTGCTGCAGTCCGTCGATCCCCGCCGGCTGGACGAACTCGTTCGGGGCGCCCATCAGGGGGTGATCGCCCTCACCGCGGCGAGGCCGATGGCCAGCGTCGATGACATTCTCGCGAACGCTCGGGCGAAGGGCGAGCCACCGTTTGTGCTCGTGCTGGACGGTGTCGAGGATCCGGCGAACCTCGGCGCGCTGATCCGCACCGCGGAGGGCGCAGGCGTGCATGGCGTCATCATTCCCAAGCATCGCGCGGCCGGCCTCACGCCCGCCGTGGCGCGGAGCTCTGCCGGTGCCGTGGAGCACGTCCCGGTGGCCGCCGTCACGAACCTGGTCCGGACCCTGGAGGAGCTGAAGCAGGCGGGGTTGTGGGTGGTCGGCGCAGCGCCCGAGGCGAAGGACGCATATCATGCGGTGCGCCTGGTCCCCCCGCTGGCGGTCGTGATGGGTGGCGAGGAGCGGGGACTCGGGCGCCTCGTGAGGGAACATTGCGATCTCCTCGTTCGCCTGCCGATGCGGGGTAAGGTTGCATCGCTCAACGTCTCCGTCGCGGCCGGCGTGCTGCTGTTTGAGATCATCCGGCAAACCGCAACCGCACAATCTTCTTGACGCATTGTACCCCTGTTCGTATAATGACGGTCGAACCTTCGGCTCGGAGGCGAGAATGGCTCTAGCCCGTCGAGAAACCCCGTCCTACACCGAAATGCTCGATGAAGAACTCGTCGCCAGCGCGAAGGGCGGCGATGATCACGCCAGCGAATACCTCATCAACAAGTACCGCAACTTCGTCCGCGTCAAAGCCAAAGCGTATTTCCTGATCGGCGCCGATCGCGAGGACATCATCCAGGAAGGGATGATCGGCCTCTACAAAGCGATCCGGGACTTCCGCGCCGACAAGCTCTCCTCGTTCCGCGCGTTTGCGGAACTGTGCATCACCCGGCAGATCATCACGGCCATCAAGACTGCCACCCGGCAGAAGCACATCCCGCTGAATTCCTACATCTCGCTGAATAAGCCCATCTACGACGAAGACTCCGACCGCACGCTGCTGGATGTGATCAGCAGCATCAAGGTGTCTGATCCGGAGGAGCTCGTCATCAATCAGGAAGCCTCCGCCACGATGCGGGAGCGTATCCGCAAGAACCTCAGCGAGCTGGAGTGCCGGGTGCTGACCGCGTACCTGGAGGGGAAGTCCTACCAGGAAATGGCGAACGAGCTCAACCGCCACGTGAAATCGATCGACAACGCCCTGCAGCGTGTGAAGCGTAAGCTGGAGCGCAACCTCGAAGGCGAAGAAGACTAGCCCCTGCTGCGTGTTCTTTGCCCCAACTGTAAGCTCGTTTTTCTGCAACTCACGCCGGCCGGCGAGGGGGGACTTGTCTGTCCCCGCTGTGCCGCTGTGTTCCAGCCGAAAGAAGAAGAGCTCGTCGATCCTGAGGATGACTGATCCGGTCCCCTCCGGACGGGAAATTCTGGAACGGCTCAGCACCGCCACCGGCGACTGGCAGCTGCAACGGCGTGACGCCCACTACGAGATCATCTGTAACGGCGTCTTCCTCATGGCGTCCTACAACCGTGAGTCGAGCCGGCAGCTCGCGTTACTTGCTCTCGGCCGGGTGCGGGGTGACCGTCTGCGGGTACTGGTCGGCGGCCTGGGGATCGGGTACACTGCCGGCGCGGTACTGGAAGATCCGCGCGTGATCCAGTTAGATCTCGTTGAAGTTGAACCGGTGGTTGTGCGCTGGCACCGCGAATACTTCGCTCCGCTTGTTGGCCGGCCGCTGGATGACCCCCGCACGAAGCTGATCCTCGCCGATCTCTCAGCAGTGCCTCTATCACCGGGGACGTTCGATGTCCTGCTGCTCGACATCGACAACTATCCTGAGCGCATTGTCCTGGAGCAGAACAGCGCGCTCTATGACGCGTCCGGAGTTTCCGGGTTGTTCCGGTCGCTGCGCCCTGGAGGCGCGATGGCGTTCTGGGCTGCCGATCGGGCCCCCATGCTCGCGGCCCGCCTCCGGCGGGCTGCGGACGCAGTTGAGGAGATTGAAGTTCCCGACATGGTCAGTCCGACTCGCGAGGGGCACGCCTGGATCTATGTTGGCGGCCGAAGGGAGGATGGGAATGACGTCAAGAGATGAATCGGCGCTTACGTTGAAGGCGCTCGTGACCGATCAGGTGCGGAACACACTTCTACAGGAAGACTGGCAGTGGCAACCCGCGCTCTCAGAAGCACTGGAAGGCCTCACCGCCGCGCAGGCGGCGTACAAGCCTGCTCCAGAACGCCACTCCATCTGGCAGATCGTTCGCCATCTCATTCTATGGAAGCGGGCCGTTCTTCAGGCATGGGACGGAGACCCGCCGGACGAGACTCAGTTGGGAGAAGCCGACTGGTCGAAGGTCACCGGGGATGAGGCCGTCTGGCAGCGTGATGTCCAGGCGCTGATGTCCGTGTCCAGGGAATTCCTCGATCGCGTCCAGAGCCTTGACGACGCCGGCCTGTCCCGCCGGGTGTTCTGGTACAGGCACCCCGACGCCGTTCAGCCGCTGGCGATCCGGCTCGTGAGAACAGTGACTCACGACATCTACCACGCGGGGCAGATCAGGTACCTGAGGGCACTCCAGGGAATCTAGAGGTCAGCCGCCGATTTGAATCATCGCCCGCGCCTGCGGGTACATCTGCTCGGCGAGGGCGTGGCCGAAGGGCCGGCGGAAAGCACCGGCGCGGAAGACTTCCTTGATCTCCTCGTAGGACGCTCCCTTGCGGAGCGGGGTCAGCAGGTCGACTTCATCATCCCGCAGCAGGCACAGCCGCAGCCGCCCGTCCGCGGTCAGGCGCAGACGGCCGCACTTTGCGCAAAACGGGTTGCTGACCGTGCTGATGAAGCCCAACCGG
>JAIBHM010000010.1 GCA_020028535.1 Armatimonadota bacterium
TCCACCAGGAGGTTGGTGATGCCGAGGCCCGCCGCTGCGGCCAGGAGATGCTCCACCGTCCGCACTGACGCGCTGCCCGCCCCGAGGGTGATTCCTCGATGCGTCCCCGTCACGTTGTGAAGGGAAGCACGCATGGGCGAGGCGGGGTGATCCGGACGCACAAAGACGATGCCCTCGTCCAACGACGCAGGACGGCACGTGATCTCGGTCCGGGCGCCGGTATGGATGCCGGTTCCGCTCACTGAGACCGCCCGGCGGATCGTGCGTTGTGGCACGGAACTCACGCCCGCTTGCGGCCCCCGCGCTTCTCCAGTAACTCGGTCAGGCGGCCGAGCGAGGCCTGAATCTTGAGCTGTTCCCGATGGGGCCGCGCGGGCTGTCCGGAGACGACGGCTCCCGCGGGGACGTCCCGGGTCACCAGCGCCTTCGCCAGGACGACCGCCCCGTCTCCCACGCTGACGTGATCAACGATTCCGACGTGGCCGCTGAGCATGACGTCTGTGCCGATGACCGCGCTGCCCGAGATCCCGGATTGCGCGACGATGATCGTGCGCGGCCCGATACGCACATTGTGGCCAATTTGCACCAGATTGTCGATCTTGGTTCCCGCGCCGATGCGGGTCTCGCCCAGGGTGGCCCGGTCGATCGCCGTGTTGGCGCCCACCTCCACGTCGTCCTCGATCACTACCGTCCCCACCTGCGGGATCTTCACCTGCGTGGGGCCGTCGCGCACGAATCCGAAGCCATCGGCGCCCACCACCACACCGCTGTGGAGGATGACCCTGGCTCCGATCGCGCATCCATCGTAGATCGTCACGCGCGGGTAAAGGACGGATTGATCACCGATGCGCACCCCCCGGCCGATCACGCAGCCCGCGTACACAACCACTCGGTCGCCGAGCCGGCAATCCTCCCCGAGCACCGCATACGCCCCGAGACTCACTCCGGAGCCGAGATGCGTGCCTTCGCCGATCACCGCAGTGGAGTGAGTTCCCACGGGCGGCGGCGGAGCGGGATGGAGCGCAGTGATAAGGCGCGCGAGCCCAAGCCGCACGTCTTTTGCGCGGAGGAATGGCAGACGCGATGAGGAGAGTGTTTCAGGAAGCAGCAGGGCGGAGGCGCCGCTGCCCTCCGCCCGTTCAAGGCCCCGGGCCTCGGCCACCATGACGATGGCGCCGGGCCCGGCGCGGTGCGACTCCGCCACGCGGACGATCTCGACGTCGGCGGTCCCCACCGCTTCGGCCCCGATGGCGGCGGCGAGCGCGCGGAGTTTCATGAGATCGCCCGCGCTATTTTAGTCGTGCGATGACCAGCTCGGTAATGTCGGTTCCCCCGACTCGGGCCGATTCTTTGACCAGGACCACCCGGAGCCGCTGCTCCTTCGCGACTTCCGCGACGGTCGCGCGGATGCGGTCATTCAGCTTGGTTTCCAGGGATTGCTTCATCTCAGCGAGATCCCGCAGATAAGCCTGCCGGCGCGCTTCCAAATCCTCGGCGGTGAGCTGAGCGCTGAGCAGGCGCAGATCGGTCGCCATCGCCTTCTCCCGCTCGTCGAGCTGCCGCTGGTATGACAGCGCCAGCACGCTTTCGTTGAGGATCCGCCGCGACTCCACCACTCCGACCCGCGGGCCCGCGCATCCCGAGACGAGCAGCGAGAGGGTCAGAGCGGCGATCAGGAGCATGCCGTAGCGCCACGGACTCCGACGGTTGCTCCCCGATCGCCTCATCGGCGAATCTTCCTGATCACGTCGGCGGTGAGATCGATCAACCCACGGCTGCTGACATGGCGCGTGAGCACCACATCCACCTGCTGCGCCTGGGCGATCGTTGCCACTTCAATCTTTACCTCCGCCAGAATCGATTCTTCCAGCCGCGCCCGCTGCTCCTGGAGCGACATCAGCTGCGCGCGCAATTGCGCTGTTCGCTGGTCGACCTCGCGGATGTAGGCGGCCTGCCGGCCCCGCAGTTGCGCTTCCGCTGCGGCGATCAGCTGCTTCCGCCGCTGCTCGAGCTGCTCGGTGAACTGGCGCTGCTTTGAGGATGCTTCGCGCGCCATCTCGGATTCGATTTCCCGCCTCTTTGATTCGACCATGCCCTGGCCTTCCGCCGTCAGGGCGTCCTGCTGCGCTTTCAGCGCCGCGTTGACTTCCGCTTCTTTGGCCTTCTGGAACCCCTGGAACTTGCGCTCGATCTCCTCGCCTTCGGCCCGTATTCGTTCCTCGCGCTCCTGCTGCAACGCCTGGAGCTGGCGTAGCACCTGCCGCCCCTCTTCCTCGGAGCGCAGCCCGGCGACTTCCGCGCGCAGGCGCAGGTTGAGCATAGGGTAACGGTATTCGGCCATGATCTCTGCTTCCGCCGCCCGCAGCTGTGCGCGGAGCTCGTCCTTGTAGACATCGATAGCCTTGCGCGCTTCGTCTTCCATCTGGGCACGTATGGCGGTGAACTTGGCCTCCTGGGACTTCTTCACGTCGGCGGCGTAGGTCTCCAGCGCGATACGCCGGTCTTCCCTCAGCGCGTTGACCTCTTCCTCGAACGAGGCCTTCAAACGGCGCGCCTCCTCATCCAGGGCGCGGGACACGTCAGTTTCCGGAGGGGGAGGCGGGGGCGGGACCAGCGCGAGCGCGGTCTCTGCCTGAGCGACCCGCGTGTTGAGACCATCGAGCTCTTTCCAGCGCGGATGGGCCTTCGCCACCGCCTGGACATCGACGACTCCGATCCGGGCTGAAGCGGGGATCGCGGACGGCGCCGACGACGGCGAGACCTGCGCGGAAGGGCGGGACCGGCACCCAACCGCTAGCACGGCCATCATGGCAAGGGTGGCGGCCAAAACGATCGTGGTCTGGACTGCGGGCCGTCCGCTCGTGGCGGCGAACATCGCTATTTCTGGGCGATCTGGGCGATGACCGCGTCGGTGAGGTCCGTACCGCCGTAGAGCACCACCGTGCGATCCAGCACGATGCTCATGCCCTGATCCGCCGCGACTTTCTCTACGGCCTGCCGGACCTCTTTGTCGAGTCCGCTGAAGAGTTCTTCGCGCTTTTGGAGGAACTGTTGCTGGAGCTGGCGATCGAGTTCCTGGCGCTGCACCGCGCTCATCCCCCGGCTGCGCTGCTGAAACTCCCGCTGCTTCGCCTGGAAGAACTCCTGCAGCGCCTTCTCGCTTGCCGCACGCCGCGGATGGCTGTCCACCGCCTTTTGCATGTCGACATAGCCGATGGAGAATGACTGGCCCAGCGCCGGGGCCCCGGCCCACAGGCCGAGAATGACGACCAGCGCGATGACGACTCCCCCGGCCGTCGCCAGCCACACCGGCGCGATTTGCTTCCCACGAATTTGCATTACGACCTCCCCGTGCGCCCAGACGCGGCGCACACTTCTCCATTCTACTTGACGCAGTCAACTCGCCCTGGTTCCCTGATTTCCCCGATTCCCCAATGCTTTCCTACAGGTTGCTGACCAGGCGCAGCCACCAGCTGGCACGGGACGTGGCGATCAATTCACCGGAGAGGAACTCGTTGAACCGGTAGGTGAAGGCGCCCTCGTACGACTGCGTGCTGAGATTCCACGACGCCCGCACACCGGTATCCAGCCCCGCCCGCACCGTCAGCCACGCGGTAGTCTCCCGCGCCACGATGGCGTACGCTGCCCCGACCGTGGTGCTGGGCGAGGCGGCGATTTGCATACCCACGGACCAGTCCAGTGACAGTGGAGTCGGAACCAGCCGCAGCTCCAGGAAGGCTTCTGTGTTCGGTGCGCTGAGACGGCCGAGATGACCGATCACCGCGGGCCCCGGCGCCTGCGCGCCGATATTCAGGTGAGCCTCGACCCGCCCCCGGTACAGCACCGAATCCGCTACGACGGTGACATAGGTTGTCTCGCCGACGTCCAGGGCCGGGGTGGCGATGATACGGTATTGTCGTGCCGGCGGGTAGGCGGCGAGGTCTTCCTTAATGAGTGCTTCAATCGCGGCGTGGTGGGCCTGGGCGAACGCCACGGGCAGCCCGCGGAGCGGCTCCGCCATGGATGCCACGGCGGGACCGTGCTGGTCCAGTAGCATTGTGGGGATGGACGACGATCGGAACCGCACGCCGATGTTGCGAATGACCCGCGTGTCCCTCGGCAGCAGCGCGACCTCGGCCTGGGCGATTTCTGCCCGGACCCGCGCACGAACAGCCGCTGTGAATCCGGGCAGCGCCCGCTCCACCGCCTCCCGCGACTGCGCTTCGAGGATGGGTTCGGCCCATGCCATTGCAGCCTGCGGAAGCCCGACATACAGCGCACGGATTTCGGGCCCGGCAGATTGTTGCAACGTCCCTCCGACCATCGTGTGCAGGCGTGGATGAACCGCACGTACGTCAGCGGCAATTTCCACCTGGCGGATGAGCTGACCGACCGGCTGCAGGCGTACGACGACTTGAGAGATCACCCCGACCTGGACGGAAGCCGAGGTGACGGCGTACCCGGTGGCGACCCGGTCCACGACGCTGGCGATCGTCTCGCCAAGGCGGGGCTGCAGGGTGATCAACTGATCCAGCGGCCGTCCCGTCAGCAAGCGTTCGATGACCACCTGCACTGTGGCCCGCAGGCGCTCTCGGATGACGGCGTGCGGGGGAGGACCGTCTATATTGACCTCGAGCTCGATGCGCTGGACGGTCGCCTGCCCGAACGCCGGGCCCGAGAGGGCGAGCGCGGCGGCGATGGAGAGCGAAGCAGCAAGCTGAAGATACTGCATGTTCACACGCGGCCGATCCACCACACGTTAGAAGGGTGAGCCGAGAGAGATCCAGGTCTGACGGCCTTCTGGACCGAATGCCAGGTCGATCCGGATGGGGCCGACAGGGGTCCCGATGGCGACTCCCACACCGTACCCGGTCTTCATGTTGGTAAATTGCAGCGGCGCGTTCCCGGCATCCGCGAACACGATGCCCTGCAGCTCGCCGAGCGCCTTGATGATCGTCCCCAGGGAGAAGCGGTACTCGGCGTTCAGAACGAACATGCTGTTGTCACGGAACCGGCCCGTCGCATATGAGCGAACGGTGCTCGATCCGCCCAGCAGGAACTGCTCCTGCGCCGGCAGCGTGCCCGAGGCGGACCCGATGAACACGCGTCCGACGAATGCGCCGTTCCGCCCGGCAGGGAACAGCTGCTGGTAATCGAGGACGTACTTGTTGAATCCGAAGTCGCTTCCCATAGGCCGCAGGGCAAACTCTGCGCTCACGCCGAAACTGCTGCCCCGCGTCGGGCGCAGCCGGTCGTTGCGCGTATCCCTGGTGGCCGAGAACAGCAGGCTCACCACACGACCGGGCGTGAGCAGGATGGCCGACGGGGGGACGATCGCGCCCGAGGACAGGGGCAGCAGGATGATCTCGGTTCGCTCGCTCTTCAGCCGCAGCAATCCATTTGTGACAGGATCGAGGGGCCGGCCCAGCGACAGCGTGGAACCGGCGCGTTGCAGCTCGAATCGCGAGGTGGGGTCCGGCCCACCGCCACTGAACTCTTGTTCCACCGTCGCCCTGGAGAAGAGGCTCAGATCCAGCGACGTGCGCAGGGAATCGAGGAAAGGATCCGTGAAGTTGATCTCGTAGTTCGTCCGCGCCGCGGTCGCCAGCCCGGTCTGCACGTTGCGTTCCGCGCGCACGGCGAACGTCTGCCCCAGGCCCCTCCAGTTCCGGTCGCGGTACTCGATGAACCCGAGCAGCCCCTCGGCGGAGCTGTACCCTAGCCCGCCGCCGACGGAGCCGGTGCGTCCCTCCACGACCTCGATGACCACGACGGCGGTGTCGGGATCGGTCCCCGGCTCCGGCCGCGCGCGGATCGTCTCGAACAGGCCGGTGTCGAACAACCGCTGCAGGTCCCGGTTGAGAGCCGGGACGTTAAAGATCGCGCCTCTGCGCGTCTCCTGGATATAGCGCAGCGCCGTGCTCTGCCGGGTCTTTCGCAGGCCCTGGAACCGCAGGACCTCAATGGTCCCCTCTGCGATACGCAGCCGCAGGCGGGCCTGATCGGGCGCGCCCTCCAGGGGCACAATCGCGGTGTCCACGACCCGGGCCAGAACATAGCCCCTATCCTCGTACATCTTCTGAATCGCCCGCGTGCCCTCGCGCATCCGGATGATGTTCAGCACTTCACCCGGGGGCACACCAAGCGCTCGCCGGATCTCCTCGGCAGAGATCACGGTATGGCCCTCCACGACCACTTCGGTGACGACCGGGTTCTCAAGGACGACGAAGACTACGCGCAGACCGGCCGCCTCGACTTCGGTCCGCGCCGTGACATCCGCGAACACGCCCAGCTCGTTGATGGCGCGGATGTCCTCGCGGATCTTCTCTTCGGAAAAGGGCTCGCCCACCTTCGTGCGGGTGACGGCGGCAAGGATCTGCTCGGTCGGAATGCGCTGGTTGCCGCGCACTGCGATCGCCACGACGGGTCGCTGTTCCTGGGCCGGGGGCGGCGGAGCGGGCTGTTGCGGCGACGGGGGCTGCTGCGCGGGCGGTTGGGCCGGTGCGACCGGCGGCTGGGTTTGGGCTGCGCCGCGAACGGGAAGCACCAGCAGACTGGCTATCACGATCGCGGTCAGGACAGGACGCAGAGACCTGACAATCAAGAGAAACCTCCTGGAATCCTACGCGGAAGGTCGTTCTACGGTGGTGGCGTTGAATCGCGCAGCACACGCTCCGCGGCCAGCACGAGGTCGATCAGATCCCCGGCCGAGAGCTGGGGCACCGCCGGTTGAACCGCCTGGATCGTGGGAACCGGCGGCATGACCGGCGTGGGCTGCGCCGTACTCATCTGCCCAGGCGACTGGGCAGGGGCTTTCCTGGATACCGGCGCGGGTTGTATCGCCGGAGGGCGCAGCGAAGGCGACGGCGCCAATACCTCACGGACCGCGGCCGGAGAGTTCGTGCGAGGGACGGCGACAATGGGGGACGCCGGTGAGACTGGGGAGAGCAGATCCAGCAACGTGCCCACCCGAGGGGATAGGAAGACAATTGGCGGCGCATGATCAACGGTGGCGGCATCGCTGCTGGGATCGCCCGCCGGCCACACCGCGGACAGCGCGATGAGCGCGGCGATCGCTGCCACCGCACGGGCCACCGTGGATCGCATGATCCTGGGACGCGGGGGCCGGGCACCGGCCTCCTCGAGCGCATGGTGGACCTCAGCGTCCGCCAGGACGAGGGTCAGAATACCTCGCGTGAGATTCCCCGCGACGACCTGGCCTCTCGCCCGTTCCAGCCAGCGCTCAGCAAATCCGATGCGGGCGACGACTTGCTTGCCCGCGTGTTCAGCGGTCATGCCGGTCCTCCCCTGTCCGTCTGCAGCCTGTGGAGTGCCCGTGCCATTAGTATCCATGCGCTTGCCCCGGCCGGTGCACCTCATCGACCACTAGACGTCGGATACGGGTCAGGGCCTGTTTCTGCAACCGGTAGAAGTGCGAGAGGCTGATGCGGAGTTCGGCGGCGACGCTCCGCGGCTCGCGCGACTCGACGTACGTCGCACGCAGGATGGCGCGTTCCCGCCTCGGCAGAGCATCGATCACGCTGCGCATCTGTGCCAGCATGGCCGCGTCCTCAACACTTTCCAGGGCGGCCTCTGACGCCGGATCGGCAAGGCGGGCCGCGAGCGCGAGATCCCCGCCGGCGTCCTGCTCGAGGGAATACGCGGGGTGGTGAAGACGGCGCAGGGAGTTCAGCACCCTGCCCCGGATGCGGTATGTGGCGAATGTCGAAAAGCGCACTCCACGCTCATGATCGAAGCGCTCCACCGCCTCGATGAGGCCGATCGTGCCCTCCTGGATCATGTCCATCAGCAGTCCGTCCGGTGGGCGCACCTGCATCACCACTTTGAAGACCAGGGGCTGATAGGCCTCGATGAGCCGCAGACGGCTGCCCGCATCGGCCCGATGGCGGTACCGATGCCAGTGCTGCTGTTCGTCGGCCGGAGAGAGCAGTTCGACTTTCTGCAGTTCTTTGAGGTACTCGCCGAACACGAAGCGCTCCGGGTTTCAGGGACGCTGTGGAATCTCTCGGTGCACTTTCCCCCGCGGCACACAAACTCCTCCCCCGGATGCGAAGCTCGTCGCCGCATGAGAACCGGCTGGGAGGTAATTTCGCGCGCGGGATCAGAACCGGTAGGTGATCCGGTACTGAAAGTCCCACTTGCTGAAACTGTCTACGGAGAACGCAAACATCGTGTTCGGCGTGAGGCGCCACTCCAGCCCCCACACGTTCCGGCGCGGGACGCCGAACTCCGACGTCAGGGTGACGTACAGATTCTTGATCAGGAGCTTCCCAATCCGCAGCGTGAGCGGCCGGGAGAAATCGTATTCGATGGCAAACTCTTCGAAGCCGAATGTCCGGGCCACAGCCCGGCCGAAGCTGCCGAACAACGCGTTGCCCAGCTCCGCTCTCAAGACATTCTCCAGCGACTCGCCCTCAAGCAGGCGCGTCACCCCCACCTGCCTGGCCAACCCGGCGATGATCTCATCCCGGGAGAATGGCGGGTCCGAGCTGAGGACGAGGGTCAGGTCATCCGCGGGGCCGGTGATGTGCAGCAAGACCCGCGCGTTGACGGCCTGGACGGGGGTCACTGGCGGGCTGGGGGGGGCCCCTGGAAGCGGAGGGGCGGTCGTCGTCGAGGGGAGCCGGATAATGTTTGCGCGTGTTTCCGCCCAAGCGTCGATGACCGGTGTGGTGCCGCGGAACGGGGAGAATGTGGCGGTGCCCTCCGTGAGGGTGAACGTGTTACTGAACGCGACGAACGTGCCGCGGCCGGCTGTCACCTCGCCGGCCAGCTCCGGTTGCTCCCACGTCTGTGTCGCGCGGACCGTCCCGTGCACCTGCAGGCGGAGGCTGCCCACGTTCACCCACAGGGCGTCACCCGCGGCAATCTCCACGTTGAGCGTGGGGTTCAGCCTTGCCTGCCCGTCACCCGTCGATTCATCGCGCAGCGAGGTGACAAAGAGGTCGCCGGAGGACAGCCTCGCCGTACCGGCCAGAGCGGGCCGGCCCGCCGTCCCTGTGATGCGCAGGTCGGTGTCGATCGCTCCGATGAACACCTGCGGATACTCTACCCGGGCGCCATCGGCGGTCAGTTGAAGCGCGAACTGGTTCGGGAGGAAGTTGGAGAGGGTGAGGCTGCCCGAGAGGCTGACGTCCCCGTCCCCCATCCGTGCGGAGAGACGGTTCACAACCTGGACACTGTCCTCCCTCAACATGACCTGCCCCGCGACGGCCGTCAGCGGAGGATCGATCCCGCGGAGCTTGATCGTGCCATTCGTGGCGGTGAGGGTGCCTTCCATGTGCGGACGCGCCACCGTTCCGCTGATGGCCACCTCGCCGGCGAGCCGCCCCTCTGCCCGCTCCACCTTGTCCGTCAGCAGGCCCAGCAGAGTGAGATCGGAATCGACGAGCTCGAGGCGCATGTTCACCGGCCGGACGGCATCGAATTGCAGATGCGCCACGTCGAAAGGCACTGTGCCGGTCAGACGGGCTTTGTGCCGCTGTTCCTGCCATTGCCACAGGCCGTGCTCGACGTTGAGCTGGCCGTTGCGGTAGAACGCCTGCACGGAGACCTTGTCGAACGGGACCCCGCGGATCGTGCCGTCCGTGGCGTCGGCGGAGAGGCCGAGCAGCGGATCGTCCAGATCACCGCTCAGCTGCAGCGTGAAGTCCAGGGCTCCGGCGAGCGGCCAGGGGATCCCGAACAACGGCCGCAGCAGGTCCAGGCTGAGACCTTTGCCGCCGAACTCCACTTCCGACTTTCCGCGCAGGTCGATGCGGCCGGCGCCGACCAGTTCACCCTGGGCCGGGACCACACGAAACGTCCGCAGCATGATCGCGTTGTTCTGGAGGGTCGCCCCCACCGACGCCTGCCGGATCTGGTGGTCGCCGACCCGGCCGTCGGTGAGGTTGAAGTTCAGCGAGGCCCGCAGGCTGCTGATTGGCCCGAAGGCCGAGAAAGCCCCGTCCATTGCGCCGGTCAGCGCGAATGGCGGCTCTATGCCCGCGAAACCGAGCAGGGTCGCAAGCTGTCCCTGCCGCGCGGCGATCTGCACGTCCACGACCGGATCGTCGCGCAGGACCACGACGCCGGAGAGGCTGAAGAAGCCGCCGTCCTGGCTCAGTGTGAGCGGAGCAAACTGCAGCCGCCCCTGACGGTATTGCACCGCTCCTTCCGCGCGGGTAAAGTCCTGGTCGTTGAGAACCAGATCGCTACTCAGTACGGCGGCGGTGATCGAAGGGGACTGGACCGTCCCGCCAAGCGTTCCATTCAGGTCGATGTGTCCTGCGGCGCGAAAGGCGTTGGTGCGCAGTACTGCAATGTCCTTGAGGTCGAGGCCGGCCGCAGAAAACGTAATCCCCAGCTGACCCGCCCGGCTGATAGATCCGCGGGCGTCGATGAGGGATGAATTCGCCCGCGCAGTGAACTGGTCGAGCAGAAGGTCGGACCCCGTCCAGCGGAACGACGCCTCGGCCTGATCCACGGGCTGACCTTCGATGCGGCCGTTGCGCATCACCATGGTGCCCTCGGCGAGGGGTCTGTGCATCGGCCCGGACAGCCGCACTGTGCTCTCCACCGTGCCGGAGAGACGGACCGGAATGTCGGCAATCTCCAGCAGGCGTTGCGCCGGAACGTCGGCCGCGCGCGCGGTGAGATTGACACGGCTCGGCTCTGCCCAGCGGATCTCGCCTGCGGCGAAGTACCGGCCGGGGCCGTCGAAGAGCACGAGTCCAGGCGTCTGGAGGCCGGTCGTCGTCACGCGGACGCGGCCTCGGGCTTCGTCAAAGGGAAATGGTCCCAGCTGGCCTTGTCGGCCGCGCACCGTGCCGACGAGCTCCGGAGCCTCGAAGGATCCCTGGACGCGCCCCTGTACGTCGGCCGTGCCCGCAAGCCAGCGGCGGAGGCCGAAGCGGTCGGCGAGCCGACTGAGGTTGACGGCCGTCCCAGTCAGTGACAGGTCGAGTGCACCGGACCGGCTCACCTTGCCCGAGGCGTGCACTCTGGTCGGGCCGCTGCGCGCCTCGAGGCGGTAGAGGTCTACCCGGCCGGCGTCGTAGCCAAATATGGTTTCGAGCCGGTCGAATCCCACGCCCATCGCCTGGCCCCGATCCATCTCTACGCGTCCCTGGGCGATCACGCTTCCCGGCGCACCGGCCGCGGCAATCACCCCGCTCGCTCGGCCGCGCAGCGTGGGGGCGATGTTCAGGGCTCCACTCAGGCCCTGCGTGTCTACAGATCGCGCATCGGCGAGCAAGAAGAAGCTGCCCGCATTGAAGTTCAGCCGGGCGTGACCCAGGAGGCGGCCTCCAGCGGAGGCCGCCGACATGTCATCAAACACGAGCACCCCACCGTAATAATTGAAGCGGCCAGAGGCGTCGGTGAACGGCTGGCGGTTGATGCTCCCGCTCGCGTGGGCAATCTCACCCTCCAGGCGCGGCACGCCTAACGGCCCGACGACTCGCGCCTCTCCGCCCATCCGGCCTGCGAGCTGAACCCGCGCCCGCGGGAAGAACAGCCGCTGCAGCGTGCGCAGGTCGAGCACCTCTGAGCGCAGGGCGAGGTCGAGGTGGACGCCGGCATGATGCATGACCGTCCCGCGCACCCACAGCGGAGAGGCATCGACGGCCATCGTCATCCCATCGGTGGTGATGCCCAGATTATCGACGGACATCGGGCCGTCGATATTGGAAAGCACCGATGCTTGCGCCGGCAACACCGCCTTGCCGTCGCGCATCACCAGGTTGCCGCGGTAATCGAGGACGACCTTCTGCCCCCACCGCGAAGCGAGCAGGTGGAGCCGTCCATCGAACGTGCCGCCGCTCCAATCGAGCCAGGGCAGTCGAACTAAGTAGGGTCCCCAGAAGTCCACTGACCCGCCACGAGCGTCCACGTCGAAATCGAACGTCCCTTCACCGAGGGTCGTCTTGCCGGTCGCCCGCAGCAGGGCGGGAGTGCGTCCGTCGGTGTTCACGGCGTCGAGAACGAGCCCCACCTGGGGCGCGGCCCTGAAATCGAGCGTGCCGGTAATGCGGTCGAAGTGTGAGGCAAACGGAGACGGCGGATTCGGGCCGGCCCGCCGCGGCAGCCGCAGCGCATCCGAAAAGGCAAAGGAACCCTCGCGGAGCTCCACTGTTCCACGAAAGGCGGGAGGCTGGGCGGGCGCACCGGGCTTGCGGGCAAAGAGGTCTGAGAAGTTCCATCGGCCGCGTGAGTCGCGGGCCAGCACGAGAAACGGACGCTCCAGGTCTATGCGCGTGATGCTGGCGATGACGCCGCGCCGCGCGGCGAGATCGCGCAGCAGCCGGCCGCTGTCGAAGTACACCGTGATGCGTGGGGCGGTGAAAAAGTCGCCCGTGGCGACTCCGGCGGGACTCCGGACGCGGACGCCGGTGAGGACTAGGCCGCGGTAGGGATCGCCGCTGATGCGGTCGACGGTGACTTCACGGCCCAGAGAGCGCCGCGCGTCGTCCACGAGGCGGGCGCGGGTGGACTCCAGGAGCACGCCGGTAGAGAGCAGCCAGCGGAAGCCGGCGGCGAGGCCCAGCGCCAGGACTACGATCGCAATGAGCCTTCTGCGCATCGTCCACCCGAAACTCACCCTGTCCGCCGGCACGGACCGGCGGCGTCCCCTCTACCTCATTCCCGCGGACGCCGCATCTCAGGACCTTTCAACCTAACTTCTCGCCCCGACCCTTACCGAACCAGGATGGGAATCTGCATCGAGCCCTGGATCACCCACTCGGTGCGGACGATCCGTCCCGCGAATACGTCAAACTTCAGGAATTCCCCGCCCTCGGCCGGCAATCCGAAGGGCACCAGACGAAGGAGCACGTCCGTATTTTTTCCGAAGTCCTCGAAGAGCTCGATCGCGCCCACGAGGCTGTCCACCGGACTGGGCTCCGGCTCCCGCAGCAGAAACTGCGTCACCCGCTCCTCGAGCGGGAACTCAACGGTGATCTGCGGCCCCGCGGAACTGATGATCAGTACGGCGGGCCCGCGCGGAAAGTTCCGCGGCACCATGATGTCGATGACGCGGAACGACACGGACACCTCCTGGAACGGCCGGATCAGCAGCCGGGTGCGCAGGATGTCGCCCGGGGCAACCTCGCGGCGCTCTACGACGGCGTCGATAATCGCCGCGGTCTGGCGCTTCGTCGTCAGCGAGATGTCGATGCTCAGGTCGATGGGATCGATCTCCGCCAGGTCATTATAAAAGAGGAAGTTCAGCGCGTCCGGCATCTCGAGCAATGCGGCCAGCGCGATGTCGCGGCTGTTGTAGAAGATGTTCTTCCGGGTGATGGTCCGCGGCAGACCCTTGCCCCGCAGGCTCATGGTCACAGTGGCGGTGCCGCCGCCGAGGATCTGATCCCGGGAACGGTCGATGGCCGTCAGCGTCATCGCGGTGGCGAATATCTTGGCCAGATCGCGCCGGCGCACGACCTGCGTGCCCTTGTCTACGCGGGTGCCCGTATCGAGATCGGTGACGGACACGCGCACCGCGAACATGCGCGGCATCTGGCCCACCACGCCGCGGATGGCGGGACCGCGATCCTGGTCGACCTTCCCGATCATCTCACCCAGGTTCCCTTCCTTGAACGGCCGTTCCAGGGTGCGCACGACGGTGATGATGTCCGAAGTGGTGAGCGCGTACTCGACGTCACCCAGCAGCTCCCAGGGATGACCGCAGATGAGCAGCTTGTTGCCGACGCGCAGGGTCACGGTGCAGATCCCGCCGAAGCTGAGATCTCCGCGTGCCTGCAGGACGCCCACCGAGCTGCCCCCGGTAATCGGCGCCGCGTCGAACGTTGTGGCGTCGCCGTCACTCTGGAAGAGCGGCTGCTTCACGCCAAGGGCTGCCTCCACGATGCGCTTCGCGCGAGGCGAGAGCCCCGAGACGGTGACCGGAAATGTGGCGGGGATGAACGCGCTGACTCCGGGGAGCGCCGCTTCGATCGATGTGGCCTGATCGAGGTCGTCCGCGATGACGACGCGCTCCACGGGCCGGCCGGCGAGCCGCAGGGGACGATCCGAGACGAACGTCCGAGGCCACGCCGCCTGCGGGGCGCCCGCGGGGAGCTCAAGCACGCGCAGCATCTCTTCGATCGGGGTGGCCAGGGCCAGGTCGCGCTTGTCGGGTTGAAACAGGTAGCCCGCGCTGAGGGCGCCGATGAGTTTGCCGTTGATGTACAGGGGGCTGCCGCTCATCCCGGCGGCGGTCCCGCCGGATCGGTCGGTCAACGGGCCGGAGATTCGGAACAGAATGAGATGGCTGACCGGGATGATGCCTCCGCCGCCGCGCAGCGTCCCGATGACTTCGATCGCGAATTCTTCGATCCGCTGTCCTTTGATCACCGTGCGGCCGATCCCGCGCATACCCGGCCGGATCTCGCCCACAGGCATGATCGGCGGCACGCCCTGCGACGATTGCGCCTGCGCCCAACCGGCCATCGGCAGCACCAACGCCGCCACCAATACCGTCACTGCCACGATCCGAGCCACGATCATTTCCTCCTCTTTTCTTACGGCGGGACGCGCTACCCCGGCCTCACCGCCCGCCCACATGAGTCATTGCGGAAAGGTCAACTTCGCCCCGGCGCACAGGAAATCCCTGCGGCCATTCTCCACGCAACAAAAAAATCGCCGGGGCTCCCCCCGGCGCCCATGCCCGATGCATTGCTTTCGTGGGGATCAGCGAGGATCGATGCGAATAACCACGTCTCCGCGCTCGACGCGCTGGCCCGGCGCGACCAGCACCTCGCGCACCACACCCTCGCGAGGCGCCCGGGCCGCCACCGCCCTCGTGCCCGTCAACGACGTGCGCACGTAGACCAGCGGCTGCGCGTCTTCAACCCGCGTCCCCGCCTCCACCAGCTCTTCGGCCAGCACAACGCCGGCCAGCGTGCTCTTCACTTCGAGCACAGCCGGTCTCGGCGCGGCCATGACCGTCGCCGTCGCCAGGACAACGATTGCCAGCGCCCCATGGGCTGCCCGGTGCATCATCCGTGATTATACCTCGGGAGCGTCCACGCTAGCCCGCGAACTCCTCGGGCGGTTGCGGAATCCTCCCAAAATGGTAACGCAGCGCCTGCACGATTCGTTCCGCGGCCCGGCCGTCTCCGTAAGGATTGTGGGCCCGCGCCATGGCGCGGTAGGCGGTGGCATCGGTCAGCAGAAGGCCGGCCTCATCCACGATCCGCCGCCGATCGGTCCCCACGAGCTTGAGCGTTCCGGCGGCCACCCCCTCGGGCCGCTCCGTGACGCGGCGCAGCACCAGCGCAGGCCGTCCCAGCGCGGTCGCCTCTTCCTGGATGCCGCCCGAGTCGGTCAGAATCAGATACGCTCGCTGCATCAACTGCACCCACGGCCCGTAGTCGGGGGGCTCGATGAGGTGCGCGCGGGGGTGGCTGCGCAGGACGTCGTTCACCACGCGCCGCACCGCCGGATTCGGGTGGACGGAGAAGACGAGCTCGATGTCCTCGAATCGCTCCAGCAGGTCAATCAGCGCCAGATAGATCTCGCGCAGGGGATCGCCCCAATTCTCCCGGCGGTGTGTCGTCACCAGCACCAAGCGGCGGCCCTCCAGCGGCGGCAGGCCGTCTACGGACGGGATACCCGTCAGGTCTTTCACCGCGTACAGCGCGTCGATGACCGTGTTGCCGGTGACGACAATGGCGCGCTCGTGGACCCCCTCGCGCATGAGATTCGCCTTCGCCGACGGCGTGGCGGCGAAGTGCAGATCGGCCAGCGACGATGTCATGCGCCGGTTCATCTCTTCCGGAAAAGGCTGGTACTTGTCGGCGGTGCGCAGCCCGGCCTCCACATGGCCGATGGGAATCCGGTGGTAGTATGCCGCCAGCGCTCCGATGAACGTGGAGTGGGCGTCGCCCTGCACCAGCACCATCGCGGGCCGGACCTGTTCGAGCACCTTGTACAACCCCCGCAGGGCCCGGGTGGCGATGTCGACCAGCGACTGCTCGGGGCGCATCACGTTCAGGTCGTGGTCGGGGGTGATCCCGAACAGCCGCGTCACCTGGTCCAGCATCTCCCGGTGTTGCCCGGTCACCGTGACGATTGGGTGGAAGTCGCTGCTCTCACGCAGGCGCTGCACCACCGGCGCCATCTTCACCGCCTCGGGACGCGTCCCGAAGATGGTCATGACGCGGATCGCGCTCACCGGCGTCCTGGTCAGTTAGTCCGTGGAGGTTGTGCCTGCGACCGGTTCACCAGGGGGATCACTCATGCCGGCGGGTCGCGGACGCGCCCGGAGCAGCCCGAGCCGCCAGGCCAAGACCACCAGCGCGAGCACGATTCCCGCGAGCAGCACGAGCGACGGAGTCCGGTTGATGCCCGCGACCGCGAGACCGCCCAGCCCGAGCAGGGCGCTCAGGAGGTAGAGCACCAACACCGTCTGCCGCTGGCTGAGCCCCCGGTCCAGCAGCCGGTGGTGCAAGTGTCCCCGATCCGGGAGAAAGATCGACACACCGTTGCGGTAGCGGCGCACGATCGCGTATCCCGTATCCAGGATCGGGACGGCGAGGGCGAGCAGCGGGATGATGAGGCTCAACGCGGTGACGGTCTTGAAGAGTCCCTGCACGGCGGCGGCTCCAAGCAAGTACCCCAGCAACATCGAACCCGAGTCGCCCATGAAGATGCGGGCGGGATGGAAATTGTGCCGCAGGAAGCCGAGCGCCCCGCCCGCGACCGCCGCGACGACGATCATCATCGCCGCATCGACACGCGTCGCCGCCGCGATGAGGAGCGTGGCCGCAGTGATGGCGGCGATGCCCGCGGCAAGGCCGTCCACCCCGTCGATCTCGTTCATGGCGATGGCCATCGACCCCAGCCACACCGCCGTGAAGACGTCACCGATGATGCCGAGCGGGATCACGCTGCCGTCAAGGGGGTTGGTCATGAATCGCGTGGTCATCCCGAAGAGGACGGGGACGGCGGCCGCAGCGTAGATGAGCGGAAACTTCAGGCGGCCGGGCAGCCCGCGCACGTCGTCGATGGCTCCCAGCGCCGTGATCGCGACCGCGCCCAGCAGCAGGCCGAGCAGCGGACCGGCGATCGGCTTATAGGGCACGGCCAGCACCAGATAACGTGGCTCACGCACCAGCGCGATCGGATGGTCGATGGGCAGCGCACACAGCAGCCCGAGCATCACCCCGGTGAAGATGGCCAGGCCGCCCATGCGTGGGATGGGGTGAGCGTGGATGTGCCGGCCGCCGGGCTGGGTGACGGCACCCAGGCGCCGGGAGATCCACTGCATTTCGTGGGTGAGCGCGTAGGTGACGATCAGCGCGACGAAGCCGGCGACCAGGTACGCAGGAATGCTCATGCCGTCACTCTAGGCTTTTCCCGCGTGGCCGCTCAACAGACGCAGCCGCGGAATCAAAGACGGGTTCTCCGTTTCGCCGTTACCGATCGAAGAGCTCGCTGACCGACGTATCCTGGTGGATCCGGCGCACCGCCTCCGCCACAAGCGGAGCCACGGAGATCACCGTGATCTTCTCGATGAGCTTCTCCGGCGCCAGCGGGATCGTGTTGGTGACCACGACCTCCTGGATGCGGCTGCTGCCGAGGCGCTGCATCGCCGGGCCGGAGAGGATGGCGTGGGTGGCGCAGGCGTAGACCGCGGAGACGCCGCGTTTGTACAGCGCCTGCGCGCCCATCGTCAACGTGCCGGCGGTGTCAATGATGTCGTCCACGATAATGGCGGTCCGGCGATAGACCTTGCCGATCACGTGCACGACCTCCTTGATCTGGTTCGGTCGGTCCCGGCGCTTGTCGATGATCGCGATCGGCGCGCCGAGCTGCTTGGCGAACTCGCGCGCCCGCTGCACACCCCCGACATCCGGCGAGACGACGACCACGTTGTCGAGGCGCTTCTGCGCAAAGTAGTCGGCCAGGATCATCCGGCTGGGCAGATGATCGAGCGGGATGTCGAAGAATCCCCACAGCTGGCCGGCGTGCAGGTCGATGGCCAGGATGCGGTGGCAGCCCGCGGCCGTGAGCAGGTTGGCCACGAGTTTCGCGGAGATGGGCTCACGCGGCCGCATCTTGCGGTCTTGGCGGGCGTATCCGAAATACGGCAGCACCGCGGTGATCCGGTCGGCCGAGGCGCGACGCAGGGCGTCGACGATGACCAGCAGCTCGACCATGTTCTCGTTCACCGGCGGGCAGGTGGGCTGGATCACGAAGACGTCCTCGCCCCTCACGCTCTCCTCAATCCGCACGCCGATCTCGCCGTCGGCGTAGCGGAAGATGCTGAGGTCGGACAGCGGCACATCCATCGTGTCCGCGATCTCCCGCGCCAGCGCGGGGTTGCCGCTTCCGGCGAGCAATTTCAGGCGCGCCCGCGGCTCGGCGCGCCGCGATATGACCTGAGGCTCAGCGCGCAACGTCTGCTGGGACATACTTGATCACCTTTGCCGGCACGCCGACCGCCACTCCGCCCGGCGGCACGTCCTTGTTCACCACGGCCCCCGCGCCCGTCACAGCGCCCCGGCCGATGCGCACCGGCGCGATGAGCATGCTGTCGCTGCCGATGAACGCCCCGTCCTCGATCACCGTGGGGTACTTGCCTTTCCCATCGTAGTTGCACGTGATCGTGCCGGCGCCGATGTTCACCCGCGTGCCCACCGTTGCGTCGCCGAGATAGCTCATGTGGTGGACCTTGGTGTAATCTCCGACGGTGGAGTTCTTCATTTCGGCGTAGTTGCCGATCTCGACGAAGCGCCCCACCCGGTTATCCGGACGCAGGTGGCTGTACGGCCCGATGCTCGTGCCCTCGCCGACCTGGCTCTTTGTGACGCTGGACGCCACGACCGTGACGCTGTCGTCCAGCACCGCATCAACGAGTCGCGCCTGCGGGCCGATGGTGCACCGGCTGCCCACGATGGTGGCGCCTTCGAGGTATGACTGTGGATGGATGACGGTATCGCGGCCGACACGCACGCCGCCGTGCACATAGGTCGTCGCCGGGTCGATAATGGTGACCCCCGCGTCCATGAGACGCTCGAGAATACGACGACGCATCACCGTTTCGGCGGCGGCGAGCTCGCGGCGGGAGTTGATGCCCATGGCCTGCTCGGCGTCGGCGAGCAGCGCGCCGACGCGCCGGCCGGCTGCTAGGAGTGCGGCAATCGTGTCCGTGAGATAGTACTCGCCCTGCGTGTTGTCCGGCCGGAGCTTTGACAGCGCCTCGCGAAGCGCTGCGGGATCGAAGACGTACGTACCGGCGTTGATCTCCCGCAGGCGGGCCTCGTCCGGTGTCGCCTCGGCCTCTTCGACGATGCGGGCCACTGCTCCGCTGCTCCCGCGAATGATCCGTCCGTAGCCGGAAGGATCGTCCAGTGCGGCGGTGAGCATGGTCGCCGCGGCGCCGGAAGACCGGTGCAGGTCCAGCAGCGCGTGAATCGTCTCCGGCTGCAACAGCGGCGTATCGCCGTAAAGGACGAGCACCGGGCCGGTCCCACCCTCGAGACGCGGCAGAGCCTGCATCACCGCGTGGCCGGTGCCCAGCTGCTCCCGCTGCTCGATGAACTCCACGCCTCCGCCGGCGGCGGTGCGCACGCTGTCGGCGCTGTGGCCGACCACGACAATAGGCCGCGCGATGCCGGCGGCGGAAAGGGCGTCGAGGACGTAGGTCAGCAGCGGCTGGCCGCAGAGGAGATGGAGGACTTTGGGGAGGTCGGAGTGCATCCGCTTCCCCTTTCCCGCGGCCAGCACCACGGCCCGCACTCGCTCCATCAACGCCTCCGCGTGAAGATTCATCGACTCATTCCCTGGGTGGGAAAACGATTCCTCCCCCGAATCCGTTAGCTAGGCGCACGCATCTTTTTGTGGAGGATTCGTATGCCGCATGACCTCATCATCCGCAACGGCCTCGTCTGCGACGGGAGCGGGAGTGGCCCGCGTCCCGGAGACGTGGCGATTGCGGGCGACCGCATCGCAGCCGTTGCCCCGAAGATTTCGGACGGCGGCCGCGCGGAACTTGACGCCGGGGGACGCGTCGTCGCTCCAGGGTTCATCAACATGCTGAGCTGGGCCAACGCGTCCCTGCTCGTTGACGGCCGTTCCCAGAGCGACATCCGGCAGGGCGTGACGCTCGAGATCCTTGGCGAGGGTACGTCTATGGGTCCGCTCACCCCGGCGATGCGGCGAGAGATGTCCGAGCGCCAGGGGGATTTGAAGTACACGGTCGAGTGGACGACGCTGGGTGAGTACCTGGACCATCTTGCGGCGCGTGGGGTGTCGTGCAACGTTGCCTCGTTCATGGGCGCGACGACGGCGCGTATCAACGTCCTCGGATACGAGAATCGCCGTCCCGGCGCCGCGGGAGCTCGACCAGATGCGGCGCCTCGTGCAGGAAGCGATGGCCGATGGCGCGGTCGGCGTATCCTCCGCGCTGATTTACCCGCCCGCGACCTATTCCGAGACGCCCGAGCTCATCGCTCTGGCGGAGGTCGCCGCCGAAGCGGGTGGCCTCTACATCTCGCACATTCGTAATGAAGAGGCGCGCATCGACGAGGCGCTGGACGAATTCTTCACGATTGCGACGCGGACCGGCGTCCGCTCCGAGATCTACCATCTGAAGGTCTCCGGTCGCGCCAACTGGGCGCGGCTGGGACCGGCACTGGCTCGAATTGAGACAGAGCGCTCGCGCGGGGTTGCCGTCACAGCCGATGTCTATCCGTACACAGCCTCGTCCACAGGCCTGGACACCGGGGTCGCGCCGTGGGCGCACGAAGGCGGGGAAGCGGCGATGATCTCGCGGCTGCGCGATCCGGCAATGAGGGAGCGCATCAGGCGGGAGATGGTGCTGTTCACGGGACCGGAGCAGATCCTCGTCGTCGGCTTCAAACGGGACGCGCTGAAATCATTGACGGGCAAGTCCCTCGCCGAAGTCGCCGCGATGCGCGGGCGGACCTGGCAGGACACGGTGATGGACCTGATCGTGGAGAACGACGGCGACGTGAGCGCGGTGTTTTTCACCATGTCCGAGGACAATGTGCGCTCGATCATGGCGAAGCCCTGGGTGAGCTTTTGTTCCGACGCGGGATCATACTCCGCAGAGGACGTCTTCCTCCGCATCGGCACCCATCCGCGCGCGTACGGATCGTTTGCGCGCGTGCTGGGCAAGTACGTCCGCGAGGATCGGATCATGCCGCTGGAAGAAGCGATTCGCAAGCTCACCGATCTCCCCGCCCGCACGCTCGGTCTCCGCGACCGCGGCCGGCTCGCGCCCGGGTACTTCGCCGACGTCGTTGTCTTCGATTCCGCCACGATCTCGGACCGGGCCACCTATCAGCACCCGCACCAGTACGCGACGGGCGTCGTCCACGTGATGGTGAACGGGGTCCAGGTCATCAGGAACGGAGAACACACGGGCGCCAGGCCGGGTCGTGTCGTGCGCGGGCCGGGGTATCCTCGCCCCCGTACGTGATAGGCAAGCGACCACCTCCGGCTGCACCTCTCGCGGCTCATCCGCCTCGACCCGGAGAGCCGGCCGCCCACAGGGGCATACCGGCTCCTGACGTTTCCCCACGAGGGTTTGTCGCCGCGCCGGCGTAAGACCGTCCCCATTCGGAGGGATCTCGATGCGCCTGGAGTTTCACCCGCTCACGCCTTCGCGGTGGGATGATCTCGAACGTCTCTTTGGTCTACAGGGGGCTTGCGCCGGCTGCTGGTGCATGTGGTGGCGGTTGCCGGGGCCGGAGTTCTCGCGCAAGGCAGGTGCGGGCGCCAGGGCGGCCCTGAGGCGAATCACCAGACGCCGGCCTCCAGGGATTCTCGCATACCACAACCGCATCCCCATCGGCTGGTGCTCCGTCGCGCCGAGAACCGAATTCATGGCTCGCCTCTCGCGATGGACGCCGTTCCGTCGAGAAGCGGAGGCCCTCAACGGCGGGACTCCCGCGGTCTGGTCCATTGTCTGCTTTTTCGTGGACCGCGCCCATCGGGGCAAGCGAGTTGCGGATCGGCTGCTGCGGGAGGCCGTACGCTATGCCGCGCGGCGGGGTGCGGCGATCGTGGAGGCGTATCCGGTTGATGCTGCCGCCCGGAGCGTGACCGAGCAGTCGGCATACACCGGTACCGTCGCGATGTTTCGCCGGGCGGGATTCCGTGAGGTCGTGCGGGCTTACCCGGCCCGTCCGATCATGCGGCGCAGTCCTTCTCTAGGTCGTCGGGAGACAGGGTGATTGTCGCTTCAGGAGTAGAACTGTGAGGGTATACCGGGCAGGTGGGTCCCTAACCCCTACCCATCCGGACCCGTTCCATCCGAGCCCGCTCCTGTCCTGGGAAGCGCCGCCAGCGCAGTACCAACGGCCGATGCCAGCCCGGTAAAACGGATGAGTTCTCCGGATGAGAAGCTGCCGGTACGAACCAGCGTCACGCGGGTCGACAGTCCCTCGTAGGTCGCATCGAGGACAGTTTGGGCTCCTTCGGTCCCGACGTGTACTGCGCCCCCGAGCATCTCGTGACTGCTGGCCCACAGCGCGAACAGACGGGAGAACACTCCAGGCGGGGAGGCAACGTGGCCATTGTCGTTCAGCGCCTCCAGGGTTGTGTCAAAATGGCATTCAACGCCGTCTGTTCGGACAAACACGCTTGTGGAAGGGATCAGACTCGGAAGGGAGTTGCACAGGAAGGTCGCCAGCTCACGCGATGAGGGAAGCCGGTGCAGGAAGTGACGCCAGATCGGGATGAGCGCGTCGATCGGGTCCGTGCCCAGCCGCTCCAGCCGGGCCGGGAACTCATCGTGGTCGACATAGAAGGGATTGGAAAAGACGCGCTCCCCGATCACCACCTTCGGATGATTGAGCAGCATCGCCAGAAGGATCCGAGGTGGGAACCGAGTCGAGCCGTACTGACAGATTACGGAGATCGGCAGCCCGGCGAGCGCCGGGTTCAGACTGGACTCAAATACCTCGGCGTGTTCCGTCCCCGGCAGGCCCCGGAGCGCCCATGCCATCTCCGCCACTGCCCGAAGGTGACGGACGCCGCGGCTGGCGGCTTCCAGCGAACGCGTCCGCCAAAAGCCGCGCATGCGGGCGGGGTCGAAGTACCCTCCGTCCAGATGGACGTTGCTGGTGGAATAGGTCGCAGGCGCAAAATCGGGGAAGGCTTCGGGCGACTCGTGAAGCGAGTCCCGCGATGGATCAAGCACGCAGAGGGCGTTCTCGTCTGGACCGATACTCCTCAAGAATCGCATTCCCGCCTGGCGGTCGTGTCGGGGAGCGGTCCAGACCGAACAAAGATGGTCGCCGTTCCGGGGGCGGTACTCGCCCAGATCGATCCCAGCGTCTACATGGGAGCGAGAAAGCAAGGACTCAGGCGCCCCGGCCGAAGTGTCGGGCACGGCAGGCTTTTTCCCTGGCGACATTCAGGTAAACACCTGATGCTGCCGATCCCCCGAAACTGCCTCCCGAACGTGCGTTTGGAGCTCCAGGCACACATCTGTGCGGGATGACCTGGGATGGGACCCCTTGAGGGAAATCCAACGGGGCTGTCTGGGATGGATTGTGGTTCTGGTACATTGACTACTCAGGGCGACAGATTTGCGGGGTACATGTTCTCTGAGTTGGATCAATACGACAAGGGGTTGGCTGCGGGGAGAGGAGTCGAACCTCTACTTAGGGTGCCAAAGACCCTCGTCCTACCGTTAGACGACCCCGCAATTCTGCGAGTATCTCAATCCACCCATTGATACGATAATTCAGATCTGTGCTGCGACGTGCGCTTATCCTGATACTACCATGATAGACTCGTCCCGTGTTCTTCCGCTTCGGAGTCGGGTTGTGGCGCTTGAAATAGATCCGAAGGAAGGACAAGGAGAGAGAAGATTTCGCAAGGGGGACTTACGCGCGGATTTCCGAGTAGGCGAGGCCCTGCTTTCTCAGTTCGATTGCTCGCTCGCGCTCAGCTAACTTGGGTCGCAACTCGTAGTCAAGCTCCCCGCCCTCCCCTAAATAACCGCGATCGCTTCGATCTCCACCAGCGCGTCGCGCGGCAGTTTCGCCACCTGGACCGTGCTTCGCGCCGGGGGTAGTTCCATGAAGTAACTCCCGTACTCCTCGTTCATCGGGCCAAAGTCGTTCATGTCCTTCAGGAACACGGTGCACTTCATCACGCGGTCCATTGAGGACCCTGCCGCTTCGACGATTGCCTTCACGTTGCCGAGCGCACGGCGCGTCTGCGTTTTGATGTCCTGCCCCACCATCTGCCCCGTGCGTGGATCGAGGCCGACCTGACCCGAGACGAACACAAACCCGTTTGCCTTGACGGCGTGTGAGTACGGTCCAATCGGCTGTGGAGCGGCATCGGACTTGACGGTCTCACGAGGCACGTGAATCCCTCCTCAATTTTCCAGTCGGCTGACGGCCATCCGACTTCGGCGCCACTATAGACGCTCCTGCGACGATACTCACGCCTTGGGGTCACTCGTGCCGGTGCTGCCCAATGATGACAGCAGGAAGTCGAGCTGGCGTTCCACGTCATGTCCCAGAGCCGCCATCCGCCGGAGGTCGTTCTCCCCCAGCAGCCCTGCCCGCCGCGCAAAGTGCAGGTAGTAGCTGAGCTCGCCGACGGCCGCCGACGCATTCTGCAGCGCCCGACGCCGGCGGCCACCAGCGTGCCACCGGCAGGCTTCGGCGATCTGCGCGGCGATCGAGATGGCTGCGCCGCGCATCCGCTGAGCCAACCCCGGATCGCTCTGTACGAACTTCCACGTCACGCGGTAGACGTGCTGCGCAAAATCGTCGGCGGCGTGCCAGGCGCCGGAGTCTCCATGGTCGGCCTGGGACACAGTGACCACGCCGCCCAGTATGCCTGGCGGATGCCGAGAGGGCACTATTTGGCGATTCACTGGAGCCACCCGCCCCGCGAGTGGAGACAGACGGCGGTCGAGCGGAGATGCGTCAGGCCGTGGCGGAGGGAACGGTGCCGGAGGGAGATGCGGCGGAAGCCCAGCCGATCCGAGCGCGGAAGGCCCGCACCTCCGCGGCCTGGATGTCCGCACGGTACGACGACCGTACCAGCGGTCCCGATTCTACATACTTAAAGCCCTTCTCCAGACCGATCCGCTTGAGTTCGGCGAATTCATTGGGAGTGTAGTACCGGTCGATCGGATGATAGTCGGGTCCCGGCCGCAGGTACTGGCCGAGCGTCAGGATGTCGCAGTCGACTGTGCGCAGATCGTCCATCGTGCCGAGGAGCTCATCCCAGGTTTCTCCCATCCCGAGGATGATCCCGGTCTTGGTGAATGAGGTATACCCCCACTCCTTCGGCCGGCGGAGCAGCGCGAGCGTCCGCTCGTAGTTGCCGCCGTGCCGGACAACCTTGAAGACGCGCGGCACCGATTCGATGTTGTGGGCCAGAATCTCGGGGGCGGCCTCGAGCACCGTGCGCAGCGCGGGGGCGTCCCCCTTGAAATCAGGGATGAGCACCTCCACGGTGCACTCCGGGGTCAGATCGTGGATTCGCCGGATCAGTGCGGCGTAAATCTCCGCGCCGCCATCGGCGAGGTCATCTCGGTTGACCGACGTAATGACGGCATGGCGGAGACCCATCGCCTGCACGGCGCGCGCGACGCGCTCCGGCTCCTCGCGATCGAGTTCGGTCGGGAGCCCGTGGACGATCGCGCAATAGGAGCAGTTGCGCGTACACACGTTGCCGAGCACCAG
Organism: Armatimonadota bacterium; assembly: GCA_020028535.1. Taxonomy (GTDB): domain Bacteria; phylum Sysuimicrobiota; class Sysuimicrobiia; order Sysuimicrobiales; family Kaftiobacteriaceae; genus Kaftiobacterium. Next base: position 25,692 of record JAIBHM010000010.1, read on the forward strand.
GAAGGTCGCGGTCCCCCGTTCCCAGCACTCGCCGATGTTCGGGCACCGTGCCTCCTCGCACACGGTGTGCAGCGTCTGCGTGCGCATGATCCCCAGCAATTCGCGATAGTTATCGCCGCTGGGGAGCCGGGCTTTCAGCCACTCCGGACGGTGGGTGACGTGGGTGCTCATCGCCTAGAAGTCGGTCAGCGCGGCGTCGCCGCCGGGGAAGCCTTCCAGCTTAGTCTTGATCCGGTTCAAGAACTGCACGCCGGTCGCGCCGTCAAAGATCCGGTGGTCGAACGACAGCCCGAGATGCATGATGTCGCGGATCGCGATCCCGTCGCCCCGCACGACCGGGCGTTTCACGGCGGCATCGGTGGCGAGAATTCCGGCCTGTCCCGGCACGATGATCGGCATTGACCAGATCGAGCCGAAGACGCCGGGGTTGGTGATGGTAAACGTGCCCCCCTGGACGTCTTCCAGCGCGAGCTTCCCGTCGCGCGCCTTGCGTCCAAGCGCGTCGAGCTCTCCCGCGACACCCACCAGGCTCTTCTGATCGGCGTGCTTGATCACGGCGACAATGAGGCCATCCTCCAGCGCAATCCCCACCCCGATGTTGATCGCCTTCCGCAGCAGAATGCCGTCCTCGGTCCAGGCGGCGTTGACGACCGGAAACGCCCGCAGCGCTTCCACCGCCGCCTTGATGAAGAATGCGGTGAGGGTAATGTTGACTCCCTCGCGGGCCCTCCACTCGTCCTTGTTGGCCTCACGCCACTTGATGAGCGTGGTCACGTCCGCCTCGATCGTCCCGTAGGCGTGGGGGATATCGCGCTTGGACTGCGCCATGCGCTGCGCAATCGAGCGCCGCAGCGGCGTCAACTTGACGAGCTCGTCGCCCCCGGCCTCCTTCGGCGCGGCGGCTGACGGCTGGGCCGGGAATGCGCCCGGCCGCGCGGACGTCGCCGGAGGTGCGGTGGCCACACCGGCAGCAGGTCTGGCCGGTGCCTTGCGCTGCTCCAGGTGCTTCAGCACGTCCTCTTTGGTCACACGGCCGCCGGCACCCGAGCCGCGCAGCGAGGCGACTTCCTCCAGCGGGACCCCGTGCTCCTCGGCAAGCTTGCGGACGACGGGAGAAAGCCGCGCACGCTCTCCATCGCCCGCCGCAACGGTTCTGCGATCAGATGCCGCCGGCGCCGCGGCTGCCGCCACCGGGGTTCTGGGCTGCGCCTCAGGTGCGGCGGCGGCATCGGTGGTTTCCATCAGCGCGATGGCCGTCCCGGTTGGAACCGTGGCGCCTTCGTCGACGAGGATCTTTTGCAGCGTGCCGCCGATGGGGGCCGGCATCTCCACGTTCACCTTGTCCGTGATGATCTCCACCAGCGGCTCAAACCGCTCCACGTGGTCGCCGGGCTGCTTGAGCCACTTGCCGATGGTTCCCTCGTATGTGCTCTCGCCCAACTGGGGCAACTTCACTTCAACAGCCATCGGCCGCCCTCCGTCACGGGTGCTACAGCGCGGCGAGCTTGCGGATCGCGTCCGCGATCTTTTCTTTCGTGATGAAAAACCACTCTTCCAGCGGCTTGGCGAACGGGATGCCGGGCACGTCGGGTCCGCCCAGGCGGGTCACGGGCGCATCGAGGTCGTAGAATGCCTGCTCCGCGATGAGTGCGGCGATTTCGGCTCCGTAGCCACCGAAGCGGTTGTCCTCGTAGACCACGAGGGCGCGGTTCGTCTTGCCCACCGACTTCAAGAGTGTCTGCGTGTCCAACGGGACGAGCGTGCGCACGTCGACGACTTCGACGCTGATGCCCTCGGGCGCCACCATCTCCGCCGCCCCGAGCGACTCGTGCAGCATCCAGCCATACGCGAAGATAGAGAGGTCGGTCCCCTCACGGCGGACCGCGGCCGGGCCGATGGGGACGGTAAAGTCGCCTGAGGGCACCTCGCCTTTGACGAGGCGGTACATTCTCTTGTGCTCCAGGAACATCACAGGATCGGGATCGCGTATCGCGGACTTCAACAGGCCCTTGGCGTCGTACGGTGTGGAGGGCGCCACCACCTTGATCCCCGGCACGTGGGAGTAGAATGCCTCAATCGACTGGGAGTGATAGAGCGCGGTGCCGTGCGAGCCGCCCCACGGCGCGCGGAAGACCACCGGGCAGCCGAACGCGTTGTTCGAGCGATAACGCATGCGCGCCGCTTCACTCACGATCTGGTTGAACGCGGGGTGGATGAAGTCCGCGAACTGGAATTCGGTAATCGGGACCAGGCCGTTGGCGGCCATGCCGATCGCCATGCCGGCGATGGAGGATTCGGCCAGCGGCGAGTCGATGACACGGTCCTCTCCAAACTTGTCTATCAACCCGGCCGTCGCGCCGAACACGCCGCCCTTGCGCCCGACGTCTTCCCCCAGCACCACGACGTGCTCGTCGCGGGCGAACTCCTCATGATGCGCCTGGTTGATTGCGTCGATGTAGCGGATCTCGGCCACGGACTCCCCCTCCTCAGTCCTTCTCGAAGAAGACGTACCGCGCGGCGCTTTCGGGCTCCGGCATCGGCGCGCGGTCGGCGGAGTCGGTGGCCTCGTCGATGTCGCGTTTGACACGGCCGGCGATCTCTTTCCGCTTTGCGTCGGTGAGCAGCCCGACGCCCTCCAGGTACGTCCCGAACACCCGCATCGGATCACGCATGCGATCGGCTTCGATCTCGTCCTTGGCCCGGTAGCGTTCCTGCTGGTCGTCGCTGCTGTGCGATCCGAGACGCGGCACCGTGAACTCGAGCAGCGTCGGACCGTCCCCGCGCTTTGCGCGGTCGTAGGCGTCTTTCGCGACGCGATAGCATTCCAGCACGTCGCTGCCCTCCGCCACAACCCCCGGGAAGCCGTATCCGGCGGCCCGCGCCGCAACGCTGCCGCCCGCGACCTGCTTGTGCAGCGGGACGGAGATGGCGTAGGCGTTGTTCTCCACGACGAAGATCACCGGCAGCTTGTAGATTCCGGCCCAGTTCATCGCCTCGTGGACGTCCCCCTGACTCGTGCCGCCCTCGCCGATCGCGGTCATGGTCACTTCGCCGGTCTTTCGGACCTTCGCGGCATAGGCCGCTGACCGGCCGACGGCGAGGCTAGGGGAGCGACCGCTCGGGCACGCCGTGCCCGCTCGCAACCGGGAGCCCCTGTTGCCGCTGACCGCTGCCACCGCCGACCGAGCGTCGGGCCGACCCGC